>DASUXX010000128.1:0-6439 GCA_036377755.1 Gemmatimonadaceae bacterium | reverse complement strand
TTGGGCCGCACGTTGATTTCCACCATCCCCTGAGCGAACAGGTCGATGGACGTGCCAAATCGCTTGCGTGAGCTCCGCGCACCGCGCGCGATCACCGCCTGAACGCCGGCATCGCGCGTCATCAGCCTCAGGATTCTAGATGTCTCGAGATAATCGAAAGCGTGAAGAACAATCGCTTCGGTGACGATAGAGCCCATGTACGCAATTTACATGGCGCCCTCTATGCGCGCCCCGATCAGCCATGTCCGGCGCGGCGCCGGAAAATTGAATACGTCCTCGTATTTGCGATCGAGCACGTTATCCACTCTGAAGGTCAGGCTGATGAGGGACTTGCCTGATCCGCTGCGCAAAAGCCGCTGGTGGCCTGCGACATCTACTTTGTAATACGCGGGCAGAGTTACCAGTGGTGATGGGAATTGCGTGAAATCGAGATCAGGCCGGTCCCCAATATATGAAGCAATCACGGACAACCCGGTCTCTCTCGCGCGATTCCATGCGATCGACCCTGTCCCGGAGTGCTTCGGCCGCCTGATGAGCGCATCTCCTCGCTCGAGGTCACCGCTGTAATCGCTCGAAATCTCGGTGACTCGCGGCTCAGCGAATGTGTAGCTCGCATTCGCACTCCAATTACTGACAGGCGTAAGTGTCACCTCGCCCTCCCAGCCATTCGATTGAGCTTCCGTGAGATTCGCATAGCTGCCGAGGAAGTCAGGTGGTCCGCCTGGGACGAATTGAATCAGGTCAGTGAACCGCTGATTGAAGTACGTCGCTGAGATCTTGAGGATGCCATAGACGAGCGTCTGCTCGAGTCCCACCTGCCATGTTCTTCCTTTCTCGGGTTTTAGATCGGGACTCGCGACAGTGAACAAAGTCTCACGGATCTGATTGAAAGCCGGGGCGTTGTAAGAAGTACCGATCGATGCTCTCAAACGTGATGAAGCGCCAGCCGGGACGCTTACGCCTGCCCGCCAGGTGTTGGCCGCGTCGAAATCAGAGTTGTCATCGCGGCGCGCAGACAAAAGCAGCGACGAGCCCGTCTTCGACGTTCCCCCTAACTCGGCGTACACGGCCTTGTTGTCTCGGCTTGCGTCAAATCGGGTGGTAGGCGTTGCGGGCGCGCCGACCGCACCTTCAGAATCGCGCGACCGCTCGCTTTCGGCCATGTACTCCGCACCAATGGTGAGCGTCGATGACTCCGGCAGCTTGAATGCGATGCTTGCGTCGACATTGCGACGCTTGTTGCGCGAGAGCTGCGCAGTATGCACGAGCGGCGGAGGTCCGCTGGTCGTGAATCCGTTTATGATGTCTTCCGTGAGATCAGAAACCTCGTTGGTTCCTGCCTGCACGCGACCGCTCAACGTCTCCGACAGAGTGGTCTTTGCATCGATACCAACGGTCAACCGGTGCTGCACTCGATACGCATTGGAATCGACTGGAGCACCCGTGAAGTCGGTGGGATAGTGAAATTCGGCATTGGTATATCGCGCAGTGAGCAGAAGATCTGATCCTTCGCGTGGGGTAAGGCCCGCCGATGCACTCAACGTTCCGTTGTAGTAATTGTTGTTGAACGAGATCATCCCGTCCGTGCGACGCGCTCCGCCGCCAAGAGAATAGCGGAGCGGTCCACCAGTTCCGTTTGCGTCGAGTGAGAGCTCGCGCGACCCGTAATTGCCTGCTCTGCCATCGGCGACCATGTTGAAGGCACCCCGTCCCTGCCGCGTGAATATCTGAATTATCCCCGCGACCGCATCGGCCCCTGACACTACGCTGCCAGCGCCGCGCACAATCTCGATGCGCTCGATGTTGTCGGTCGTGAGATGGCTGAAGTCAAAGAATCCGCCGGGCGCGTTAACGGCGACGCCATCGATCAAGACCTTCGTGTATCTGCTTTCCCCACCGCGGAGGAAAAGCGTGTTGACCGATCCAACCGATCCATTCTGCACGAGGATCGCGCCAGGCACAGTGCGCAGCGCATCGGAAACTCGAGTGATTCCTTTCGCCCGCAGCTCCTCGCCTGATATCACGGTTACCGGCTGCGTGATCGAAGTCCTGGACGTGGGTGCCTTGCTGGCGGAGATAACGACGAGACCAAGATTCGTCGTATCGGGTGACTGCGCAGACGCAGCTGCACCAATTGTGAGCGATACAACTGCCAACGTTTTCCGGATCATGTGAGATGTTGATTCATTGTGAGATCGAATGTCTTCTAAGCGGAACGAGTGACGGACTGCCAACGGCGGGATCGCGACTGACGACCACCGGCCACTCATAGATCTTTTCGAGCAGTGGAGCCTGCATCACTTCGTCGGGTCTGCCCGCCGCGGCAACGCGCCCGTGATGCAGCAGCACGACACTCTTTGCAAAGCGCGCGACGAGATTGAGCTGATGGCTGACGAGCAGGATTGCCATCCCATCCTGCGCAAGCGAATGAACAAGCTCGAACAGCGACATTTCGTGAGCGAGATCGAGAAACGTCGTTGGCTCATCGAGCACAAGCGCACGTGCTTCCTGAGCGAGCGCACGAGCGATACGAACGCGCTGCCATTCGCCGCCCGAAAGAGTATCAGTGTTGCGATCGCGAAACACAGTTACTTCTGCACGCGCCATCGCGCGATCGACGGCGTCATGATCGGGCGACGACGCACTCCGCCACAATCCGAGCCGAGGATAGCGGCCCAGCGCAACATATTCACTGACCCGCATCGGGAACGTCAGATCTTCCCGCTGAGAAACTACCGCGATGCTTCGCGCGACCTCCTGCTGGCTCAGCGCTAGTATCGAGCTGCCTTCGATAACGATCTCGCCCTGC
This sequence comes from Gemmatimonadaceae bacterium, assembly GCA_036377755.1. Classification (GTDB taxonomy): domain Bacteria; phylum Gemmatimonadota; class Gemmatimonadetes; order Gemmatimonadales; family Gemmatimonadaceae; genus UBA4720. Next base: position 3,630 of record DASUXX010000128.1, on the reverse strand, counting down.
TCCATTTGCTGGCGTCGCAGCAGCGCACGAACGAGGGTCGATTTGCCGCTGCCATTCGGACCCGCGACGGCAGTGACCTGCGCTTCATTCGCCGTGAAGGAGACACCGTCGAGTGCACGATTTGCTGATCGCGCATATCGAACTGCGACATTCCTGAACTCGATCATCGCGCCTTCCTGAGTTGCGCGAGAAAGAACGGAATGCCAAGCACTGCGGTGACAGCTCCGAGTGGCAGCTCGCCGGGCGGGGTGACGGTGCGTGCTGCGAGATCAGCGGCGACTATCAGAGTCGCTCCGACCATTGCAGAGCCAATGATCAGAGGCCGGTGACGCCTGACACCGGCAGCTCTTACGATGTGCGGGACAATCAATCCCACAAAACCAATCAGCCCTGCAGCTGCGACTGTTGCGGCGGCGAGCAGCGCGGCAATCATGTAAATCCGTCGTGCGGAACGCTCGACATCCACGCCGAGAGATGCTGCAGCTTCATCGCCGAGTGAGAGAAGGTCGATGTCGCGCGCCCAGTAGACCAGCATCGCAGCTCCAATCGCGATGAAGGCAGCAACGAATGGAAGCTGCGTCCACGAGCTGTCCGCGACAGAGCCCATCATCCACCACAAAGCTCCGCGAACGGTATTGGGAGGCGCATTGGCGAGCGCAATCATGATTACCGCGTTCGCGAATGCCCCGATTACAACTCCTGCCATCAGGAGTGTGCGAGGATCGCCGCGACCTGCGCTTCCTGCTGCGCGCGCAACGAGCAGTGCGAGCACGACTGCCCCTGCAGCTCCGCCAAACGCAGCAAGACCTATGGCTGCCGCATTTGCGATGTTGAACGCAAAGGCGATCACAGCGCCCACTGCTGCTCCTCCTGATACTCCGAGGAGATAAGGCTCAGCCAGACCATTGCGCAGCGTTCCCTGCAGGGCGCTGCCGCTCATGCCGAGCGCGGCACCGACGAGTGCACCCAGCAGAATGCGAGGAAGGCGGAGATTTCGAACTATCGATATCGTCGCCGCATCAGCGTTCCCGTGAAGCGCGCTCAACACATCGCTCGCCGAAATGTCGATCACCCCGGTGCCGAGTGACATGATCGACAGCGCGATCAATACGCCTGCCATGGCAATCCAGTGCCATGAGCGGTGCTCCATCAGAATGAGATCTCCGGATGGAACATGCGTGCGAGATGCACGGCTGCTTCACCGAGCCGGACAGATGGACGCCCCACAATTGTCGTATCGACAACAAGCACTCGATCCGCCTTCACTGCTCCTGCCTGAGACCACCGGGGATCCTTCACGAGCTTCTCTTTTCCTTCAGGACCGGAGATGATGAAATGCGGATTGCGGCGAAGAACATCCTCGATCGAAACCTGCGGTGACACCTCGTTCACATCACCGTACACGTTGGTGCCACCTGCGATATCTACGAGCTCGTTCATGTAGCTGCCGTGTCCGATCGTAATGAGTGGAGCATCCCACACGTGCCAGAAAACCGTTGGGCGGTCTGTATTGCGCGTGAGCTCGCGAACGCGAGCGAGCGTCTTCTTCACCGAATCGGAAACCGTCGCACCGCGTGCACTGTCTCCGAGCAACCTGCCGATCAATCGCGACGCGCGATCGAAGTCAGCGATGTGGTCGATTTTTAGCGAGAGTGTATTCACGCCGGCGGTGCGAAGCTCGGTTGCTGCAGCGCGATTGTCCTTGCTCGCATAGAGCAGGACGAGATCCGGCCTGGCTCCGAGTACGGCCTCGACATTGGGCCGAATACCCGACCCGAGATCGGGCACTGCCTTCGCTGCTTCGGGATATAAATCCCAGTGCGTGCGTCCAACGAGCCGGTCACCTGCACCGAGCGCAAAAACGAGATCAGTTGTCGCAGGGTTCAGTGACACAACGCGCTTCGGCGATGTCTTCACGATGATGGCGTCACCGAAGTCGTCGGTCTCCGGTGCGCTCTTCGCTTGTTCACGAGTACACGCAGCTAGAAGAGCGAGACTCGCGACGGTGACTGCTCTCGACAAAAACAAAAAAGGCATTCTCCTGGGAGAATGCCTGTCGTCAATGCGCCAGAAGCGGCGCGTTCAACGCCACCAGCACCTCCCCCGAGGTTCTGAAACTGTGGCGCGAGCGAGAGTCGTCTCCTGGCTCCGGGCCGCTACGTTCACCTTCCCGGCAATGATCAGCCAGTGGTGCTACGAACGAGCGTTGCTACCCGATACAGTGGCGGGGCCGCACCGGCATTCAACCGGTTTCCGTGGCTCCGCTCGCGTTCGATTGTAAAAGAAGCTTACCTGCGACGGAGTGCGCGTGCAAGCGCGAACAACATTGTCCCGCCAAAAACGACTGTGAGCGCGACCATGAACTTTGGATCGACGCTTCCCGTGATTTTGACTTCGGGCAAGTCGATCACTGAGACCGATTTTGCGGGGACATCTGCAGCGAGGAACCGCCGGAAACTTCTGCGCTCGAGTACAACGGGATCCTTTTCCTGAAGATTTGCACCCGTGACTTTTCCCTTCTCATCCTCGACGAGAACTTCGAGTATCTGCGTATCGTTGATGATCGGAATGCTCAGCGGAAACGCACTCGCCGGAATGACGTAGTTGAATGCGAGCTGCTTGAGACCAGGTGCCAGAGGCGCGAGCACGAGTGCTTTTCCATTTTCGAAGCGCACTGCCTGAGCAGGAATATCTCCCTGCGCCACCTGAGGATTGCGCGCCTGTGCAGGCAGCACCGCCGACCACGTTTCACCGCCGGGCCCGTCGCGGACAACGCGCGTCACCGATGTATCGTTCGCGAGCTCATACACCTCGGTGATGTTCCGCATCCCGCTCGCATCGACCGCCGAGACGACGATGTGATGCCCGCGACTGCTGATAGGTACAGGTCGCGACGTCGTATCGAACACTGCGATCTCGGCCTCATCACCCTTCACTACCGAGTGCGCAAGCGGCGGAGTGAAGTACGCTATTCCGCCATACGATGCCGACACGAAATAAATCGCTTGCTGGTCACCGAATCTCGTGAAGTTGAACGTGTAATGCCCGCGGCTGTCAGATCGCATGGAATCGAGCGGCGCAGCTTTGTCCGATCCGACGCGATGGAGCGTGACCATGACATTCGGCACGGCAATCATGTCGTCGCGTCCGGGACGCACCACCTGTCCCGAAACCTGCTGCGGTCCAGTGAGAATCTCTTCGCTGTCGGGCGCAGTCTCAGGTATCTCCTGCGACCGTGCGGCCGAGGAGAATACGAGAAGCGCTATGAGGAGCGAGATCCTAGATGTTGAACTTCCCAAAATCTTCCGGACGAAGATTCTCCAGGTACCTCTTGAGCTGCTCGGCGTCCATCTCATCGCCCGGCGGCGCTGCTGCTGGATTGGCGCCGGGTGAAGAGTATAGCTCTCCTTCTTCCGACGAATCCTCGAACACGAGTGACGTGAGAAGCGAATCCTGAGCGAACATCGGTGCTGAAAATCTCAGCGCTATCGCTATCGAATCGGATGGGCGCGCATCGATGTTGATGATCTGATCATCGCGATGAATCTGCAGCTCGGCGTAATACGTTCGATTCTCGACTTTCGTGATGTGAATTCGGCGGAGAGTTCCGCCAAGACCGGTGATGAGAGT
>DASUXX010000127.1:0-7000 GCA_036377755.1 Gemmatimonadaceae bacterium | reverse complement strand
CGCTTCCGTGAACAGTTGCAATCGTGCGAGCTGGACCGTAACCGGGAAGATCCTGACGCCATTCGGTGCGGATTGTTCCGTTCACCTTGTCGCTTCCGATGCCGATCACCCACGCGGAGTCGCCGCCGTCGGCAGGTTTCGCGAGAATCGTCTGACCGAGCGGGTCCATCCGCAGCTCTGCTACCGGACCAGGGACATTGACTGTCTCAGTGAGCTCGTCACTATACCGATCGATCACCGAGATCTGATTCATCCCTTTCATGGCGACATAAAGACGATCACCGCTCGGAGTGGGAACGACAGCCTGAACGGGCGCATCGGTTCTGATTCCCTTGAGCACGCTGAGGTCGCGCACACGCACGCCGATGAGGCCTGAGTCGACTGTGAAGTACAACCGATCGCCAACCTGCGTTCGCACTCCGCGCGAGACAGGCGGCAAGGTCGCCGTCTGAAGCACCTCGTCATCGGTCGGCTGAATGAGCCAGAGAGATGTCTCGCCGCCTGTGTCGCCCGCGATCACAAGTGATCCATTTGGCTGCGGGAACACCCACCGTGCCTTTGATGGTGGATCGAACGACCAGTCGCCTGCGGGAGTGAGGCGCTCGACCGTTCCTTTCTCATTCACGCCGTAAAGGTCGGAGCCATTTACGCTCGCGAGTGAAGTGAGCTTGTCTTTCGATGCGGTCCGCACCTCGCCGGCTCGCAAGTCGAGACGACGCGGCTGCCCCTTGTCGTCGATAAAGGCAAGAACGCCATAGTCCAGATCAAAGCCGAGTACGCGGCCAACGGGCGGTGCGCCGGAGACCGACGCAACGACTGAATCCAGTCGCGGATATACATAAGCGCGCGCGGATCCGCCCTGACGCGGGATGCGAAGGACTACCTGATCAGGGCCGCTCGGGGTGCGTGATGCAGCTGGGCCCTGCGACGCCTGCCGGTCACCTTTGCAGGCGACGACGGCAAGCGTCAGTGCTATCAGCCACGATGATCTAGAAGCTCGGGCCCAGCGAGAATGTCCAGTTTGCCTTGCGTCCAGGTTTATCGAGTGGTATCGCGTAATCCCACTTGAGGATCGCTAGGTTGAAGAGGTTCACGCGGATCCCGGCACCATAGCTTCGGAGCGGGTAGCGCTGGAGAGTGAAATCATAATTCTCCGGCTTGGTGAGCGAAACCTCCTGACCCTTACTCCACGCGAGACCGGCGTCGTAGAAGATGAGGCCTTCGATCGGCGGGAGTCCGACCGGCAGCGTGCCCAGGTCAAACCGTCTGACCAGAGGGAAGCGAACCTCGGCGTTGAAGACGGCTACCCGGCTGCCAACCAGCTGCTGTGTGTCGCAGTTCGCACCCCCACCGATGAACCCGGTGCACTCGTATCCGTAAAAGTTCGCCTTGTCGTATCCGCGAACGAACTCTGGGCGTCCGATGTACTTCGGGAATGCATCTTCGTCACGTCCAACCGACGAGCTCGTAAGGAACCGAGTTGCAACGGTGATCGTGTTGAAGATGATCGGATCGTACCGGCGATAATCGGCGAGCAGCTCAGTCCAGCGCAGGTTGCCGACAGAAGGCGACACCTGGAAGCGCATGCGACGCCCAATTACTGGCGCAGTGTAGCCGAACAGAGTGTTATCCGATACGAACGCAACCGATGGTGTAAAGAAATTCCACGCCGGTGCATTTGCGATGTCGTTGATCTCAGCCGCGGTGCATCCGTTGATGTAGCAGTCCTGGCTGAGGGACACGATCGAGCGGCCAATGCTGTTGAACTGCGCGCCTGCTTCGAATCTTGTGAACCGGTTCAGCGGATACTGCGCGTTGAGAAATGCGTTGCGCAGCACGAACCTCGTATAGATGAGGTTATAAGTGATGCTGCCATCGGGGTTCTCCCTGATTCCGCTGCCGGGCTGCGGCAGGAATACCGGCTGCTGATACGCGCCCGCATTGTACTGGAGCCGGTGGCTGAGATTCGCGTACGCCGCATATACACTCGCGTCGCGAAGCTGCCCGTACACAGAAGCGGAGAGAGCGATCTGATGATTGCCGAGCAGGTCGCTCAGAACGATTGTCGTGCCGCCGGAGAAACCACTCAATCCATATTGATTGCCTGTGCCGTAACCGACTTCAGGCTGAGCGATGTAGTCGGGCTTGAATCCAGCGGAATAGGCGTAATCTCGGAAGCGTGCCGTATCCGGCAGAGCGAAGTCGGCGTTCGCGTTCAATGCTGCGACGCTGGTTTCCTGGAGCTCCGTGGTCTTCTGCTCGCTGAGTGAGAGCCGCGCTGACGGTCGCGACCCGCCCGGTGCGCGATACACAGACGACCGATTCACCGCGTCAGCCGTTGCCGCTGCCGAATCGAGCGCATTCATCGCGTCGACTGTTGCAGATGACAATGTCGGCATGTTCATCACGAGCGCGGTCGAAGTGGTGCCGCTGCCCGTGAATGCCGTGCGCTTGAGTGCGCGCGGATTGTCTACCGACCACACCGTATAGTCGCCGTTCTCGTAATACGTGAACGCGAGCCTGTCATTGCCGCGCGCCCACGTGATGGCAGGGCTGTACTCGGTAATTGCCGAAACACCGCCTATGACATTCGTGAGCTGGTAGTGCGATTTATCCGCGAGGTCATATAGAAAAACGTTCTGCACGCCCGTACGATCCGAGATGTAGGCAACTGATTTTCCATCAGGCGACCACACCGGATTGATGTTCAGTCCGGCTTGATTCGGGACGACAGTGATCGCACCCGACTCTGCATCGATCAGCGCTATCTGCCACTTTGCGAAGTGCAGACGCGTGATGTCAGTCGGCGGCTCGCGATCGGTTGCGAATACAATCGTGCGACCATCCGGCGACCATGAGGGCTGAAGGTCACCGTAGAGATCATTCGTAAGACGACGCAGGTTCTTGCCGTTTGCATCGACGATATAGAGATCGGTGACGCCGCCCTGCGTTCCGCTGAAGACTATGCGCTTGTCATCGGGAGAAAACGATGGCCCCGTCACGGCGTCGAGCGGAATGTCGAGACGCGTGCGCACTTTCCGCGACGGCACATCGAGCAGGTAGAGCACGTCCTTGCCTTCACGCATCGCAGTAAATGCGAGCGTGCGCCCGTCATTCGAGAAGGCGCTTTGCGAATAGAGAAGGCGGAGCTCTTCGTAGTTTGGATCGAGTGTGCTCTTTACGAGACGCTTTACGCGCTCACCTGTGCGTGCATCACCAAGCCAGAGGTCGATGAAGAGCTCGCCGCGCTTCTGGTTTCCGTTCGAGAGAAATGCGATGTACTTCCCGTCATTCGAAAGAACCGGCGCGAGGAAGATCTCGCCACCCGATTTTTTGCGGGTGAGAAGAGGCTGCGCAAATGCCTGTGGGCGCTGATAAGTAGAGGCAGCAGGGAGATATTGTGACTGCACTGCTTCGCGCCACGCGGCTCCTACATCTTCGAGAGGCTGGCCGAGCTCACGAAGAAATGCGCGCTCGACGCCAACAGCGGGTGTATTGCGAAGAATTTCTCCAATTGCTGCATCGCCCCATCTCTCCCCGACATACTGCCAGAACGATTCACCGTAGCGATACGGAAAATATTTGTCGGGACGATCAGTCATTTGCTTGATCGTCGGAATATTTCCGGTAACTGCCGCATCGCGAAGCCATCCCGCAGTGAACGGGTGGTTCGGTCCGATCGACAGATATTCCGCCATTCCTTCCATGAACCAGAGCGGCGGATTGATGCGCTCTAGCGTCGCCTGGTTTGCGCCGGCTCTGCCGCGCGCAAATACATCATACTGAAACTCGTGCACCATTTCGTGCGCGAGCACATGCTCGAAGCTGCCGAGGTCGCCGGTGAAGGGAAGGATCAGCCTGTGGCGGCCTGACTCAGTGACACCGCCGGTTCCTTCGCCGAGGTCTCCGGTGATGTTGTTCTGTCCGAAATCAGCGCGGGATGAGAAGAGAATGATCGGCTTCTTCTCGCGGAACTGATGCCCGATGACTTTGGACAGTCGCGCGTATGATCGCTCTGCCATCCGGGCGGCTGCAGTTACGGCTGCTTTTTCTTCAGGATAGTAGTGAACCAGGAAATGCTCAGTCTCGAGCACGCGCCACTTGAAGTGCTTGTACTGCACCTGGTTCATGCCGAAGTATTCCTGGGCCCCGAGAGTCGGGGCAGCGACGAGGAATATGCTGAGGGCAATGAGGCGCGCCGCTTTCATTTTTTATCCCGCTCCTGACGGTTAAACGATTGGCACTGCTTCAGCGTCGCTCCACAGCCGTTCAATCTGGTAGAACGACCTGAGCGTTGGATGGAAGATGTGGACTACGAAATCCACGAAGTCGAGAAGTACCCATCTGCCCTGCTGAACACCCTCGACATGGTGCACCCTTATGCCTGCTTTCTTGAGCTCTGATATGAGATGCTCGCCGATTGCCCGCACGTGCGTGTCTGAAGTTCCGCTTGCAATTACGAAGTAGTCAGTCATGTCAGTGACGCCGCTCAGGTTGAGCAACACGACGTCGTTGGCTTTCATGTCCAGACAGATGCTGGCTGCGCGCATCGCGGCAGAAGCGGGCTCGCGGGCGGGTGTCGCTGGGGAAACTGAAGTCGCCATTCGGCTCCGTTGACGGTGTTTCTTTTGCGCCTCTCGGGCGCCACTACAATATCATAGGGCGCCGAAGAAAGTTCCGTTAGTCGTTCATTAGCATTTCGGGGGCCAATGACCGCGTAAACGCGGTGCTTGGCGAGGGAACAGAGGCCGACGCCTTCGGCGCGGCGGCAAGAGATACCAGAGACGCGGAGCGTCCACAGCGAAAACCCCGCGGTTTATCGCGGGGTTTTGTCGTGTCTCTGTGCTCTGTTACCTCTGTCAGGCCGCGTCGCGCGAAGCGCGACGCTGGCCCTCTGTTACCTCTCAATCAACTCTTGATCACCCAGACTTTGATTTCCGGGTGAACATCGGCATGCAGCCTGACGGGTACACGATAGACGCCAAGTGCCTTGATCGGCTCCTTGAGATCGATCTGCCGCTTCTCGACTTCGTATCCCTGCTCATTGAGCTGCTGCGCGATATCGGCAGACGTTACGGATCCGAAGAGCTTGCCCTCCTCACCAACGCGCGCGGAGAAGGTGAGCGAAACCTGCTCGAGCTTTGCAGCGAATTCCTGCGCCGACCCGCGGCGTGCTTCTTCCGCAGCCTCGAGGCGCTGACGCTCCTGCTCGATTCTCTTCTTGTTACCCGGTGTGGCTTCATATGCATAGCCGCGCGGAAGAAGGAAGTTGCGCGCATAACCGGGAGAAACTTTCACGATGTCACCGGGGTGACCGAGCTTCTCCACTGCCTGTCGAAGAATGACTTCCATATATGTATCCAGTTTGAAGGTGAGATGTATTCGTATTCAGCGTGCGTTCGACTGAGCTCTCGTCCTGAAATCGAGCCATGTATCCCCGAGCCCCAGACCGAACGCAAGCGGCAGTATGAGGAACCACAGAAATAATCCAAGTGCCACGAGAAGGAACGACATAACGGGGCCTCGTGAGACCCACGCCATGATTCCCATTCCGCGCAGCATGTAAAGCATTCCGAAAAACACGAGCAGATTGAGGCCGGCATTGCGTCCTTCAGCAAACGCCGGCAGCAGATAAATCGACGCGCCGACTGCCACACCCCAGACAAGCTGGTCGTTGAACCGGAATTCTCTGAGCTTTCCGAGAGGCGGGCCAATCGGGACAGTCGTCATCCGGTTGAACAGCGCATATCCGAGTGCAAGCGCAGCGAGCGACTCGAGTGCAAGCAGTGCAGGCACGATCACCGACGACCATTTGATCGTTGTCTCGAGCTGATCTGCAACATCATCAGTCAACGTTTGCAACGCCGGCGACCGCTCAGCGAGCGTCTTCCATCCTGGCTGAGAAGTCACATCGCGAAAGTATGCTAATGACTGCTCATTGCGACGAGCGAACTCGGTGTTCATCGAGCTTGAAAGCCGCGTTGGGCCGCCGGGTGAAACGAGCACCAGAGCGAATCCAAGTGAAGTTGCAACCGCAATTGCGGACAGTGCCCGCGGAAAAAACGACTCCGTTGGAGCAACGATGCTCACGAGGCCGAAGCTTGCTGCGAGCAGCAATGTCCATCCGCGTGCGAGCCAGTTGTACGGACTGTCCACCGGACCTGCTGGTGAAACAAGCACGACGACTGCGACTGCCACCCATAACAGCGCGAGAAAAAATCTGCCACCGTTTTTCCACGACACCACAGCGCATGATGCAACTACTGCAACAAGCAGCAGCGTCGTCTGTTCTATCGGCAGGATGATTCGCATCACTCCCGGTACAAGTGGAAGCAGCACGAACGCTGCGAGGGCGACTGCAAGCCGCCGCCACGATCCCCGTGCCGGATCCGCTGCGGCGGGCTGCGTCATGTTACGCGGTGTGCCCCTTGAGATAAGGGATGATCGCGAGATACCGTGCGCGCTTGATTGCGGTTGACAGCTGGCGCTGGTGGCGCGCGCATGTCCCGCTCAGTCGCGACGGAAGAATCTTTCCCTGGTCCGTGATAAAGCGGCCAAGGGTGCGATCATCCTTGTAGTCGATCCAGCGGACGCGTCCTTCGCAGAACGGGCAGCTCTTTGTTGGTCTTCTCATTTTGGATTAATCCTCGTCTTCGTCGTCGTCGTCCTGAGCGCGGCGCGCGGCCTGAAGCGCGATCTCTTCCTCGCTCATGGCAGGTGCGCCAACCTCGTGCTCGTACAGGGTGATCAGATACCGGATCACGCCTTCGTCGAGCTTGAGCGCGCGCTCGTATTCGGGGAGCACAGACGGCTCTGCCGCGAAGCGCGAGACTACGTAGTAGCCATTTTCCTTTGAGCCGATCGAGTAGGCGAGCTGTCGCCGTCCCCAATGGCTGACTTCAGGCTGCTCGCTGGCGTTGAGCAGCCCATTGAAGCGTTCGATCTTTTCGTTGATTGCGGCGTCTTCGAGTGTAGAGTCGAAGATGTACACCGCCTCGTA
>DASUXX010000126.1:0-4514 GCA_036377755.1 Gemmatimonadaceae bacterium | reverse complement strand
CTCTCCGGAAACTTTCGGCGCATATCCAAAACCGAATTCCGTTCCGAAGGTGCTTGTAGCGCTGTTGTCGTGAAGCAGCCCTGCGAATACTGAACCGCCAGTCATCAGGTTGATCTGCGAGCGCACACCAAACAATGCGTGACCTCCGCAATCCGGACCATCGACGCCGCAGTCGCGCCGCTGCCATCCACCTGTGATACCGAGCACGGAGCCGCCGCGATATTGAAGATCGATTCCCGCTGCGAACGCGGGCATGGCGCCACCGCTTGGCCCTTCGCGGTAACCCGCCTGTAACCGGCCGATGTAATAATTGTGGTTTCTGCTCGCCGGCATCGGCAGCGATACCGGCGGCAGCGCGGTATTCGGAACTCCGATCAGTCGCAGAAGAGCGAGCTCTGCCTCACTGGCCTGTGCGGATGCAATCGATGGCGTGATGAAGAGCGCACCGGCAATGATCCAGAGGGTGAAGGATTTCATCTGACCTCCAGCCACCGCGAGAATGAAGCACCGGGAACTCCGTTGCTCGAGTAGTCGAACACGCTGAGCAGCACTCCCTTGTTCTTGAGGATGTCGACACGCATGAAGCCAGTGCGATGCTGACTCACGTAATAGCTCTCGCGCAGGTACACTGCGCATTCAACCTTGTCAGGCGATCCTGCTCCACTGACGACAAAGTACTGCGCAACCGGAGTACCCTTCATCACCTGAAGGTTGTGGTCGTGACCCGCAGCATACATCAACGGGGGCTTTGCCTTCAGCGCAGCCTCGAGTGAGTCGCGCAGAACTTTGTTAGCGCCGTTCATGATGTCCTGCGGACTTCCTCCGAGACGCCTCCATGGGCCAGTGATTCCGCAGTAGCTGCCGTGCGGGCCTCCGGTCATCATCGGATGGTGGCCAGCAACAATTGTCACCCGGCCATCAGGGGTAGACTTGACCAGGTCACGCAGATTCGCAGTGACTTCCTTCTCCGTCGTGAAGCACTTTGAGTTTTCATCGCGGACGATGTATGAATGCAGCCACCATTGAGTATCGAGAGCGATGAACCGCAGCCTTCCGGCATCGAATGCAGTTGGTCCGGGACATCCGTTGCCAGGCAACATTCGTATGTCGCGGCCCGCCGCGAGATTTGCAATCATCCTTTCCTGCAGACGCACAGCATAAAGACCGTAAGCGCCTGCTTCCTGCCAGTCGTGATTTCCGGGCACGAAAATGCCGCGCGCGCCCGGTGGAACTGCATTCACCTGCGCTGCGAGCCGCCGTCGCGCATCAGGCCATGTCAGCGCGCTATCGACTGGCGTTCCGTTCGGATACACGTTGTCGCCGAGGAATGCGATCACGGTCCGGCCCGGCGCTTCCGAAGCCATGCGCCGCAATGAATCCAGCACGAGTGTTGGATTTCGCGGATCCGGCTCACCCGCGTCGCCGATGAGAAACAGTGTAGTCTCGATCTCGTTTGGATCGAGATCTTTCACATGAAGCCGGTGCGCGCATGCGCTCAGGGTCAGCACAGCGGCACCCAATGCAATTGCGCGAACGCTATGAGTGCGCATCAGAATGACATTCCTTTCTGCAGGTAAAAGCGATTCCCATCGCCATGTGCGAATGCGGCACTGAGCGTCTGGCCAAGTGCGTTGATCCACACGCCCCCTCCGAAAGCCTTATGCCAGCCACCGGGACTTTCGCCATCCAGCCACACCCGGCCCGCATCGGCGAGCGCGAAAACTCCAGCATCCCAGTTGATGAGCAGCGGAAGTTTTCCGACAGGTTGTCTGAGCTCGACAGATCCGAACGCGGTCTTGTCACCAATGAATCTGCGGGCCGAGTATCCGCGCACAGATGATCGGCCGCCGATATACGGGGCGTCCTGAACTGCGAAGTCTCCCCATCCAGCCGCTCCACCAATGCGGGCAGCAGCGTGCAGGCCATCGGGAATTATCGGGACATATGTCGCAGCTGCGGCTCTGACAGTCGTTGCCATCTCATGGACATCGAGTATCGGCGGAAGCACGAGTGCCTCGGACTTGAAAGTGTATCCAAGTCGTGCAGGAGAAGATGTCGTGCGATCGAGATCGAGTGCAGCGCGTACTCCCGCGCGCGCCATGTCTGCATTCGTCAGGAAGCCTGGCGGGCTTCCCGGAGCTGGCGTTGCATCGTTCCAGAGGAACACGGGTCCAGCTTCGATTGTGCCGACTGTCGGCCGGAGCTTGAGATCGGACTTGCCTTCTTCCTTTGAAAATCCTGCGTTCAAATCCTCGCGGGATCTCCAGCCGATCTGCCATGCAAGGGACGGCTCGATTGCAAGCAGGTCCTGATTAACCCGTGATCCCTTCGTCGAGAGCTTTGGCGTGTTGTTGCCGTAACCAAAGAAGCGGAACGCTTCGTATCGCGTCGCTCTCGCATCGAACAGAAACATGAGCGGCGAATTTTCAAAACGGTAATCGGCATAAGCATTCACGCCTGGACGGCCGTTGCCGGTTCCAACGAGCACATTCGCGCCGGCCTTCCATCTGTGCGGCAACCTGCGGAATCCGTACGACATGTATCGAGGTCCCGCGCCGATTACGAGTCCGCCGCCTTCGACATAGTCGAACGTCGGACCAAAGCCACTGCTTTTTCCCCAATCCGGACGCCACGGGGCATCGAATCTCACGCCGCCGCCCTGCCGCGGTGTTTTCCATTCCTTCTCGCTTACACGAGTCCCGTCACTCTCGACGTATTTGTTCTTTCCTTTCTCATCATAGAGTCGAGTCTTTCCGCCACCCGCTGAATCAGCGAGGAAATCGTCGTCTCCCCCACCGATGAGTCTTACTGTTATCGCGTCGTCCGACGCGCCGCGCACGACTCCGACGTCATCGCCGCCGTGCAGGTAGACGCGCACTTCGTTCGTTTCTTCAGGAAGGAATGTTCTCTGATAAGAGGGAGTCGCAGTTGCGGGCTCATTCTTTCCCCTGATCGTCACCGTTACGCGCCCATCGGGTAGACGGTCGACTACTGCACGCTCTGTCTTATCTGTGCCGTGTACGTCGACTTCAGTGGCAAGCCAGTCATAAAAAGTCATCGCAACTTCGGGGATCCTGTCGCGACGGGCACGCAGGTGAGATCGCAGCAGAGTCAAGTCGCCGCGCTGCGACCGCCATTCAGGAGGAAGTGTTGCGATTGCCTGCTCGATGACTGAATTCGTGATCGTGTTTTTTACGCGCTCACCAATCTCCTGCGCATCGCGACGCGTGAGACGCTGAAGCAGGCGACGATCGATGTTGTAGCTCTCGAAGACAAGGCCTTCGAAATCGTAGTCGCGGCTGAATCGTACGAGCTTGGGATAGATCGGATGAACGAGATACCGGATCAGCCATCCATCAGCGTGCGAGAATGCACGGTCGCGATCACGCGGGAGCGGACGCCATGTGTAATTCGTGCTGTCCCCGTACCGCGCGAAGCGCATGTTGTCGGTGGTGCGATCGTTGTCGTTCATCAGAAAGTCGACGAGCCGTATCGCAAACAGCTCCCGCTCATTGAGATGATGAACGCGACTTTCTTCAACATCCTTCAGGAATGAATCGGCGCTCTTGATCTTGCGTGATCCTGCAAAACCTGGCTCGTCGTTCTCATCTTCCTGCGGGCTGACTTCTACTGTCCCAAGCAGCCCCGCGAATTCCTTCCTGAATTCACCAAGCCGCGGATCATCGGGCATCACATACAGGCGCGGCGTCACATTGAGGACGCCGAGTGCATTCAACAGTGGCGGGACAGGAAGCCCGCCGGCAGGGAACAGTGTCGCGACCTGATCTGCGATGATGTCGCCGAGGGTGCTGTTGCGTATCGGCGCGGGCATTGCCTGGCCGACCGGATATTTGTTGACTGACCTGAACAGAATCTCGCGGCCATCACTGGTGGAGAATCGCAGCGTCCTGGTCTGGTTTCCGCCGCCGCGCCTGGTGACTTTCAGGCCACCTGCATACGTGTCGAGATTGAGTACTTCGACGCGGGTTGGAGTGAGCCAGAGGTCACGCCATCCTTCGCCGAGGAGCTTTTCCTTTATTCCGCTTGCCTCGTATTGTGGTCCTGGAACGATTCTGACTGTCGACTGGGCAGACAAAGGGCCTGCTGCCAGGAGCATCAGAACGAGGGCATCCTGCCATGGTTTTCTTTTCATTACGCCGGGGTAAGGTGCCAGAAGTGTTCCACTGCGCTCCGGACCCTTTCCGGGAAGATGCGCGGATGATGATTCCCAGGTTGATATGGCAATTCTGCCATGAGCGTCATGCCCCTACCTTTGATTGGTGGCTGACATAAATCTTGTAATCGAAACGGTATGGCGGATGGAGTCGGCTAAAATTATTGCCGCGCTCACCCGCCTGACCGGCGATGTCGGCCTTGCCGAGGATCTCGCAAGCGATGCCCTGGTCATTGCGCTGGAAAAGTGGCCGCAATCAGGGGTTCCCGACAATCCCGCCGCCTGGCTCATGGGCACTGCAAAGCATCGCGCAATCGATTCGATCAGGCGCGGCAGGATG
>DASUXX010000125.1:0-4303 GCA_036377755.1 Gemmatimonadaceae bacterium | reverse complement strand
TGCTCGAGAACTAAAATCACATTTTTTTGTTTTTTTTCTGGCCTGCGCGAAGTCATTTACCCACTCGAAAGGTTCTGATTCGCTTTTTTTTTCGTGTTAATTCGTGCGCCAAGCCGTTCGGAGTGGCTTCAGTAACAAGCTACAGGATTCCGCCAACGATCACGGCTATCTGACGTCCAGCATCGCCCGCACGATGCGAGAAAAAACGATCGTTATCGCATTTTGTGCAGTCGGACGAAACGCTGATGTCACGAACTCCGAGCTCCCGCGCGTGCTCGGCGATAATCGACCGCAGATCGACGTTGCCCGGCCGATTCGCCGGCTGTCCGGTGAGCTGCTCGCGAACGTCGGCGCTCACCTCGTAGCACCGTCCGCAGATCGATGGACCGAGATGGACTTTCAGCTCGTCAGGCGCGAGACCAATGCGGGCGAAAGCATTGATCCCGGAATCGATTATTCGCGCGACCGTTCCCCGCCAGCCGGAGTGAAGGAGCCCGACAATTCCGCTCGGATGCGCGATGAAAATTGGAACGCAGTCAGCAATCGAAACCGCGAGGATAATTCCCCGCTCCGCGGCAAGATGTCCGTCCGCCGGAGGAGTTCGCAGCAGTCCCTCCCAGCCGCCGCGATGTGTAATGACAGTCGAGCCGTGAACCTGGCGGCCAATGACAGTCCGCTTTGCAAACGGCGACAGCTCATCCTGAAGATGAGTCCATCGTGACATCACTTCGCCGGTGGGCTCCTGTCCCGCGAGGCTGAATGTCCCGGCCTCACGAGTTGTCGTGAACGCGCGGATTCCAAAACCCGCGAGCTCAGCGACGTCTTCTCTTGGAATCGATATCGCTGCTGCGGTCACTTGCGACGATCTGCAACCCGTTCGACAGACGCGCCGAGCTGGCGGAGGCGATGGTCGATGCGCTCATAACCACGCTCGATCTGCCCGACGTTGTTGATAATGCTTCTGCCATCCGCGCACAGTGCTGCAATAAGAAGCGCCATTCCGGCTCGAATGTCAGGAGAATCCAGCGTGGCACCGCGAAGCTTTGACGGCCCGGCAACGAGGGCGCGATGCGGATCGCACAGGACGATTTTCGCCCCCATGCCAATGAGCTTGTCGACGAAGAAAAGCCGGGACTCGAACATCTTCTCGTGCATCATGATCAGGCCTTCGCACTGTGTTGCCGTAACGATGGCAATCGACATCGTATCAGCGGGGAACGCTGGCCACGGCTGATCTTCGAGCTTCGGAACGTGGTCGCCCATGTCAGCCTGAATTTTGAGACTCTGCTTTGCGGGAACGATCAGGTCGTCGTTTTCGACTTCGCAAACGATGCCGAGCCGCTCGAAGCCCATGCGCGTCGAGCGAAGGTGCTCGATGCCTGCGTCCTGAATGCGAATCTCCGAATGCGTAACTGCCGCGAGTCCGATGAACGATCCGACCTCGATATGATCGGGACCAATCGTGTGACGAACTTCAGACTGAGCGAGCGGCTTGCCGCCTTCGATTGTGATGCAGTTGGTGCCAGCGCCTTCGATGTGCGCACCAAGGGTCGTAAGAAATCGCGCGAGGTCCTGGACGTGCGGCTCACTCGCGGCGTTTCTAAGGATCGTTTTCCCTTTGGCGGCAACGGCAGCCACGAGTGCATTCTCGGTTGCCGTGACGCTCGGCTCGTCCAGAAATACGTCAGCCCCCCTGAACTCGGTCAGCGAAAGTCGGAGCAGCCCATTCTCGAGGGCGTGTTTTGCTCCAAGCTGCTCGAGCGCGAGGAAGTGGGTATCGAGACGGCGTCTTCCAATGACATCGCCACCCGGAGGCGGGAGCATGATTTCGCCGCATCTCGCGAGCAGGGGCGCTGCGAGAAGAATCGACGCACGAATCTTCGCGCATAATTCCGAATCCAGATCGCGGGCTGTGAGGTCGCTCGCTTCGATTCGCAGCGCGTTGGGTCCAGTCCACTCGACTTGTGCGCCGACGGAAACGATCAGCTCGATCAGTGTTTCGATGTCGCGGATATGTGGAACGTTTTCCAGATAGACCGGTTTGTCCGAAAGCAATGCCGCGGCGACAATCGGGAGCGCAGCGTTCTTGTTGCCGGAAGGACGGATGGTTCCGTGGAGGGTGCGGCCCCCCTCTACGACGTACTGAACTGCGGGCATTTCTCTCATTTTGCTGGGCGAATCTCGGGGGGTGGAGCGAACGGCAAACCGGAGCGGGCGCGTTGCGCTAATATATTGCGGTGAACAGAGTTTGTACTGTCCCGCACACATCGTTCCCATAGGTGGCCCTACCCTTGCACACAACGCGCGCATGACGGCATGGCTTCCCGCTAATGCGGACTGGTTGCTGCAGGCAGCGACCATGATTCGCGACACAATCGTCACGAAACAGATACAACCCGAGCCAAGCACGTTCGAGAAAGTCACCTCGTACGCGAGCGGCCTGGCTTCGATCGCTCTCCTTGTTCTTGCAGTCGCGCTCGTGCCGGCAGCGTGGAATTTCAGGAAGAGCTACGCAAAAGTGAGCGACATGCTGGACCGGATTTATGGCGACATAAATCCGATCATGCGGCATGCGAGCACGATTGCCGACAACGTGAATTACATCTCGACTTCTGTTCGTGTCGACATTCAGCAGGTCAGCCAGACCGTCGCGATGGCAAATCAGAAACTCGTCGCGTCCGTTGAAGCAGCCGAAGACAAGATCAAGGAGCTGAACGCGCTCCTTGCAGTCGTGCAGGAAGAAGCAGAAGGCGCATTCATCACCACTGCTTCGACCCTGCGTGGAGTGCGGACGGGACTTAACCAGGCATTTGAAAAAGAGGAGGAGGATCTGGATGGCAGATACATTGAAGGCGGCTCCGAGTGGGAGAAGCCGCGCCCGCGCGTCCGTCCGCGAGACGAGCTCGGACGACGAGCGTGAGCAGCAGTTCGACCTCCTGACTGCGGCACTGCTTGGAGCAGCGGTTGGAGCGGTAGTTACACTCATCTTTCGCACAGGACCAACCGGCCGCCGACCGATTTCGCCGATAATCAGTGGCGCGGGCCGCGGCGCAAAATGGGCAGCGCTTGCCGGTCTCGAAGGAGCGAGATGGGCCGGTGATCGCGCGGCACCGGGTGCGCGATGGATGGCAGAGCGCGGAGCCGAAGGCGCAAAGTGGGCCGGAAAGCAGTCACGCCGTGGCTACAAGGCTGCCCGTGCGCGAGGTGAGGATCTGGTCGATGCGATTCCTGTCGAGGACATTGCTGATTCCGTGCGGGAGTACGTCGATGGCGCCAAGGAAGCAATCAATGATGTGGTGCGCTCGGAGATGAACGACCTGCGCAAAGCTGTGCGCCGCCAGCGCAAGCGGATCGGGATTTAAGTTGTTCTCCCGGCTGTCCGGGAGACAGCCATTCATTGCGGTTCTATGCGTGGCGTGCGTCGCACTCGTTGCGATTGCCGCCACGCCTTCTGTAGCACACGCATGGACTCCCGGAACTCACATCTTCCTTGGCGAGACCGTCCTCCGCTCGCTTGCGCTGATCCCGAAGCCCATCGCTGAGATCATCGCTGCGTTTCCGTACGATTTTCTCTACGGCAGCATCGCTGCAGACACGAGTATTGCGAAAAAGTACGCCGCAGCGGGAAGGCATTGTCATTCCTGGAACATCGGGCTCGAGATATATGAGAGCGCGAATCCGGAGCCCATGCGCGCATTCGGCCTGGGATATCTCGCGCATCTCGCAGCGGACACTGTCGCCCACAACTACTTCGTCCCGCACCAGCTTGCGATCACTTCGACGACCAGCGCACTTGGCCATAGCTACTGGGAAAGCCGGATAGACACTCATATCGGTGAGCGCTATCCTCGGCGCGCGAGGGAAATAATTCTTCTCGATCACTCGGAATCCGACGGGCATCTCGACCGGATTCTGAGTCCGACGATTTTCAGCACCCCGACAAACCGGCGGATATTCCGTGGAATGGTTTACGTCACGGATACCGAATCGTGGCAGCGAATCTTTCAGCTCGTGTCGGAGAAAAGCCGCTGGGATCTCGCGAACAACGAGGTCGGCGAATACATGGTTCGCTCATACGACTACATCGTCGACTTCTTCAACCGGTTCGACTCGGCCGAGCCATACAATCTGGATCCTGCCGGACTGAATGCTCTTCGCGAGGCGAAACGAGTGCGCCGCGCTGCAATTCGCACTCGCGATGAGACCGCTGTGATCGAGAATGCAAAAGCGCGATTCGGAATGCCCGAATCGCGCCTGGAATACTCGCGGAAAATCGGCGAGCCTGTTTATCCACCGCCGCCGC
>DASUXX010000124.1:0-3342 GCA_036377755.1 Gemmatimonadaceae bacterium | reverse complement strand
CGCGCTCGATCTTCGTCGAGCCATCGATACGCATCCGCAGTCGAGACGCTGAAGTCAGGCGTCATCAGCAGAACGTCATGACAGGGCAGTGGTGTGAGCGAAAGCATTCTCTCGCCCCGCCCCCATGCGAGCGCCATCACTGAATCACCTGTGAGAAAGCCGACGTCGGCGCCGAGCTTCGATGCCAGTGATAACAACCCCTGAGCCGCCATGGGTTGCGGTGACATTGCATTCAGAGCCCGAAGAACCGCAGCAGCATCGGCGCTGCCTCCTCCAAGTCCTGCTCCGACAGGAATTCGCTTCTCGAGCTCTATCCTGAATCCGCCGGGCCATCGATTGTGCGCGGCATAGAGCTCGGCAGCTTTCCACGCCAGATTCGATTCGACGGGACCAGTGTCGATCCCTTCGACGTCGAGCGACCGCTCTCGCGTCGTAACTTCAACGAGCACATCGTCGGCGAGATCGATCCGATGGAAAATCGTTTCGATCGAGTGATATCCTGATTCTTCGCGCGATAAAACGCGCAAATGAAGATTGAGCTTGGCCTGTGCTGCAACTCGCATCGCGATACGCGTCATGCGTGCCCCTCGCGCGCCCCTTCTATCTCCTTCATGTGAAGGCCGAGTCTCGCGAAATACCACATTCCCATCAGCGTGACAGGGATGAAGCTCAGGATATGAAAACCAATTGCCCAGCTCGTCGCCTGTGTTGCGGAAACGCCATAAATACCGAGTCCTACGGTCGCGAATTTTTCGAACACGCCAAAGAATCCGGGAGCTGAAGGCAGTGCGACACCGAGCGCAATCAGAGTCTGAAGAAAGAGTGCCGCCGAGAAGGGAAGGCTGATGCCTACTGCCTTGAATCCAAACCAGAAGCCGAGCGCGTTGAGCAGCCAGTGTGCAACTGTCCACGCGAGCACCGCGGTAAAACGCCCCGGACTCTTGAGAACGCTCAGTCCTTCACTGAATCGGAGGAGCACGGCCTTGCCGCGTTCTTCGGCAGCAGGTGAGATGCGGCGCGCGAACACTTCGAACACGCGGACGATCTGCGCTGGAAAAAACGCGAGCGAATAAAGTGCGACGAGGATGAGCGCGAGCAGAATCACCGAGCCCTGGGCGAGATTTCCCATCGACTGTCCTGCAATCTGTGCCTCGCGCGGAAATGCGGGATCGAAAAACGCGAGCACTCCGAGTAGAAGCAGAACGAGCATGTCGAACAAACGGTCGACAGCGAGCGATGCGATCGAAGTAGAGAAAGGAACTTCAGTCTGACGCGTGAGCGCGTACGCGCGCGCAATCTCGCCTGCGCGCGCTGGAACGAGATTGTTCGTCATCATTCCGATTGCTGTCGAGCGCCAGAGCGGACCGAACGGCTGATTCGGAGCGACGGGCTGCAGAATGGTTCGCCATCGTCGCGCCCTGAGCGGAAAGATCAGTGTGCAGCACAGCGACGACAGAAGAAACAGCGAGAGACTCGCGTGTGTGAGCTCGCTCCATACTTTCGCAAGCGAAACGTCACGCAGTGTCCACCACAAGAGGATTGCGCTCAGCGCGATGCCGATCGCGCTGCGCCAGCTCAGCCGCAACCGTTACTCCGTTGCTGCAAGAGCGACGAGATCGAGCAGCTCCTGAACCTGCTCGCGCGATCCCTGCGTCCCGCTCGATACGATTTCTTCCCGTACTTCGAGTGCGCGGTCGAGTGCAGCGCGTCCGCGATAGAGAAGAGTCTCAATTGCAACCGCGGGAGCCATTCTCACTGGGGTCTTGCGTCGATTCTCACCTGACACTGCGCCAAGCTGCACTATGCTCGTGTTGAGAAGTGCCTGCAGCTCGTGTCCGCGCGCAGGCGTGTATTTGCCCTCTGCATTTCGCGGAGGGAAGCCGGCGCGCACTACATGAGGGCCAGGCCCGTCGAAAAACAGGGTGGAGATCGGGACGATTTCGTCGGTCGCAGTCATCGCTATGAAATCTCGGCTCGGCTTCGTGCTTCGTCCATTGCCTTTCGCACTTCCTGAACCGCTGCGACGAGCCCAACGAAAATCGAGCGGCTCACGATCGAGTGGCCAATGTTCAGCTCCTCGATCTCAGCAATAGCGGCAACAGGCCCGACATTTCGGACAGTGAGGCCGTGACCTGCATGCACCGCGATGCCAGCTCCGGCTCCTTCGCGCGCCGCTATGCGAAGAGCATTCAGCGTTCGCGGATCGTCGGGATGATTTGCGTAATCGCCAGTGTGAAGCTCGACTGCATCTGCCCCGAGCTTTGCTGATTGTGCAATTGCGTCTTCAGTAGGGTCGATGAACAAGCTCGTCCGGATTCCACCGCTCCTGAGACGTGCGATTGCCGATTCCACCCGCGCGCTCTCGCGGAACACATCGAGTCCTCCCTCGGTAGTAATCTCTTCGCGCTTCTCGGGAACGAGCGTTACCTGCTGCGGTTTGACCTTGAGCGCGATGCCGATCATTTCGTCGGCGCAGGCTGCTTCGAGGTTGAAGTAGGTCGTCACAGCGGTTGCGAGTGATTCGATGTCTGCGTCCTGAATGTGGCGACGATCCTCGCGCAGGTGTGCGGTAATTCCATCTGCGCCAGCGAGCTCGCACATTGTCGCAGCCTCGACGACGCTGGGCTCGATGCCGCGTCGCGCCTGCCTCAGCGTGGCGACGTGATCGATGTTTATGTAGAGCCGAAGATGTCTTGCTGCCATATTATTGCCGGTCAGGTTTGCACCAACTTTCGTGGAGCTTGCGCGTGAAGAAATTTCTGGGACTGCTGTTCATCGTCGCCGCATGTGCGCCGAAGGTTACGACAAAAACAACAACTGCTCCCGTCGAGCCGTCCACTCCGGTGGTCACCGAGCAGCCGCGCGCGTCGAACGAGACGGGCGGGGCGACGGCGCGCTCCGCGGTAGAGCAGTTTCTGGCGGCTGCACGCGCCGGTGATCTTCAGGCGATGTCAGTGACATTCGGAACGAAAAACGGGCCATCGCGAGACAATATGAGCCGCGATGAGCTCGAGAAAAGGCTCGTCATCCTGCAGTGCTACTTCAATCACGACAAATCTCGCATACTCGGCGAATCGCCGGGAGAATCGGGCCACCGCATCATCGAGGCTGAGCTCACCAAACAGGGAATTTCACGAACTCCGAATTTCTATGCGATTCAGGGGCCGGGGTCGAGATGGTATGTCGATAATATGGAGATTGCGGCAGTAAGAGATTTCTGCAGGAAGACGTCCGGTACATAATCACCAATAACCAGCTCGGGGTTCTGGGTTTTGGGTCCTTGATTGTTCTGTGTCCTTGGTCATGATTGTCGCGGGTCGTGGGTTACCCGCAACCGACTAC
>DASUXX010000123.1:0-4193 GCA_036377755.1 Gemmatimonadaceae bacterium | reverse complement strand
GTGTCTCGAGAAGCGACCGGCCGATCGGCCACAGACCGCTGCCGATCTCGTGCAGATGCTTCATGAGTCCGATGAAGTCTCGCGCAGTGGCTCGATGACAAGCGCATCTGCCCCTGGCAACAGACGACTGTGGATGATTGGCGGAGGTATCGCTGCAGCGGTGCTTCTTGCCGCTGCAGGATGGTTCACTTTCTCCAGAGGGAATGACACGACTGCAAATGACATTCAGTCAGTCGCCGTGCTGCCTCTGGTGAATATCGGCGGCACGAGAGAGGATGAGTACTTCAGTGACGGAATGAGCGATGAGCTCGCGAATGCACTGAGCAGGATTCCGGGCCTCCGTGTAGCGTCGAGAACATCAGCATACACGTTCAAAGGCCGCAAGGATGTAGATGTTGGCGAGATTGGAAAGCGTCTCAACGTGCAGGCGGTTCTCGAGGGCACAGTTCGTCGCGCAGGTGGACGGCTGCGCGTGACCGGCCAGCTCACCAGCACGCGAGACGGACTCTCGATGTGGTCCGAATCGTACGAGCGCAGTGCGAGCGATGTATTTGCAGTGCAGGAAGACATCGCCCGCTCGATCGTCGCCGCATTACAGCCGAGACTGAACAACAAAGCACCGCGGACCGCGCGAGGATCCACCGGAACGACTGACGTTCAAGCTTACGAATCGTACCTCAAGGGCAGATACCTGTGGAACGCGAGGGGCGCCGCCAATCTTCGCGGAGCGATCAAACATTTCGACGATGCGATCGCCCGCGACCCGCAATACTCACGAGCCTATGCAGCGCGCGCTATCGCCTATGGATTACTGCCGCAATACTCAGATGCCTCCCCCTCGGACGCTCTTGAAAAGACGCGCGCTGACGCGAACCGTGCGTTGCAGGGCGACAGCACTCTGGCCGAGGCGTATACAGCGCTGGGCGTTGCGTGGGTGAACAACTGGGAATGGGATGCTGCCGAGAAGGCATATCTCAAGGCGATTGCACTCGAGCCCAATTATCCAACTGCGCATCAGTGGTACGGAGAGCTTTTATACAACACCAGCCGGCTGGATTCTAGCATCGCTGAAACACGACGCGCCAAAGCTCTCGATCCACTCGCGCCAATCCTCGCGACTGCGCTTGGTTATTCGCTTATTGTCGCAGGCAGATATTCGGAGGCTCTGACGGAAGCAAAGCGTGGTCTCGAGATAGCGCCCAACCTCGGTGTGCTTCATTCGATCACTTCACTCGCCTATCTCTTCAACGGTGATGCAGCGGCGGCACGCTCGGAGATGGAAGCAGCAGTGCGTAACGATCCGGAGCTGGTGATGCGAAAGGGTCAGCTCGCATACGTGTACGCAAAAACAGGCGATGCTGCACGTGCGCGAGCGATACTCGATGACATAAGAAAAAGTGGTATCTCCGAAGAAGACAACCAGATCGCGTTCGCCATCGCTTACATCGCGCTCGGCGAGAACGACCGTGCATTGTCATTGCTCGAGCGCGCCGCGGCAAAGCGTGACATTGGACTGCTGACTGCAGCGTCGCCGCTGGATGATCCTACTTACGCGCCTGTGCGAAACGATCCGCGATTCATAAGGATCCTCTCGGCAATGGACCTGCTGAGGTTCAAGAGACCGCAGTGATTCTCATCGGAGTGGATCTGCTACGATCATTACGGGCTCGAATAGAATCGGGCTCGTCCCTGCCCCAACCTGACCATCGGTGTTCAATCCCCAGCACCATGCGGCGCCATTGTTATCGATTCCGCATCCGTGCGAAGTACCAATGGTGATTAGGCTGAACGGACGGCTGTACGCACCGGGAATTGGATAGAATGTACCGTTAACGGATCCGGCAAGCGGTGTAGATCCGAGACACTTCGCGCTGCCGTCGGTCGTGATACCGCATGTAGATGCTCCGCCGGGAGCAATGCTTCTGAAGGACAATCCCCCTGGCAGCAGTGTCGGATTGGACACGAGAACTCCCGCACCGCCGATCTCCCCGGCCCCATTCACTCCCCAGCAATATGCGGCTCCGCCCGAAGTCAGCCCGCACGTGTGATACTCGCCGCTCGCAATGGATGTGAATGCAACGGGCGACGCTATTTTCTTGAAGTTGAAATACGATACTTGTTGGCTTACACCAAGGCAGTACACCTCACCCGCGTCGGTCAACCCGCACAACATTGTTCGCTCGGCAGTTATCTGTCTGAAGCGCGGCGCATCATCGAGACGAGCTGGAGTCGATGAGACACGATTGGCAATACTCCCCCAGCAATATGTTGCGCCTTGAGTATTGAGTCCGCACGAGAAGGGTTCGCCGAGTGCGAGATCAGTGAATGTCTGCGTGGTGGAAACACGGGTGGGGTCCTGACGCGTCGACGCGCTTCCATCGCCGATTTGTCCGTGATTGTTTCTGCCGAAGCAGAATGTCTCGCTGCCTGTTGCGATCGCACATGCGTGATAGAGTCCAGCTTCGATTCGATTGAATGTGCGGCCGCCTGTGATCATCCATGAAGGTGCGAGACGATAGTCGCCGGAAATATTTCCCCAGCAGATCAGGCTTCCGTTAGGGACCGCACCTCCACCCGCAATGCCGCATGTGTGCTGGAACCCCGCGGAGATTGCAGTGAATTTCACTTCTGGTGCAGCTCGTGTAACAGTGACGCTCACCGATGCTTCGCGCGATTCTGCTGTAACACGAAGTGTCGCAATTCCCTCTCCTCTGCCCGTCAGTGCCCCAGTTTCGCTCACTTTGAGGACCGCAGTGTCGCTCGAGCTCCATGCAGTGTTACCGATGATCGCGATCGGGTTGCCTGCATTGTCGCGTGCCGTGACGCTTGCTTGCGATACCTGCCCGACGAGCAGCGATGAGGGCGCGGTGATGGAAAGCGCTGCCACCTGAATGTTCGTGACGGTCACGGATACCGTGGCTGAAACACTACCAGAGGTTGCGGTAAGCTGGGCGGTTCCGGGACTCACCGCGATGATGTCAAATCCTTGCGCCGTTGCGACCGCAGGATTGGAGCTCGACCAGGATGGCAGGTCGTAGCAGGTGAAGTCTTTCTCCTTTGGAGAAGACCTGTTGATGGAGAGCGTCACCCGCTCTCCGGTGCGAAGGCTCACGGACGATGGGCTGATCTGCATCGCCGTTGGAGTGATGTAGCCGTTTTTGCAGAAATCGAGTGAAAGGCCGCCAAAACCCCAATCGTCGCTGCAGGCCGACGTGAGAACAACGAGGGAAATCACGAGTGCTGCCGGAGTCTTTTTCATGCCCGGCAAGATCGGTCAGTCGCAGCACACTAACTATACGTATGATTACGTAGTAGGAGCGAGGCGCGCGTCGTTTAGCTCCATATACTGTCGTTTAGCTCCATATACTATAGTATAGGCCTCCATGCCTGATGACGACTCGCTAAGTACGTACCGCGCAAAGCGGTCCCCTGATCGCACGCCCGAGCCTTTTGGCGGGACGATTACTCCGGGCGGCAATCTTTTCGTCGTGCATAAACATGCGGCATCGCACCTCCACTTCGATCTGCGCCTGGAGATGGATGGCGTCCTCAAATCGTGGGCGGTTCCGAAGGGACCTTCATACGATCAGAAGGACAAGCGCCTCGCGATGCATGTCGAGGATCATCCGCTCGAGTATGCTGATTTTGAGGGAGTGATTCCCGCAGGTAATTACGGTGCGGGCGGAATGATCGTATGGGATCGCGGCGAGTGGGTGCCGTTAGAGGATTGGAGAGAAGGCCTTGTCAAAGGCAAGCTCTTGTTCGAGCTCAAGGGATACAAGCTTCACGGAAAATGGACGCTCGTGAAGATCAAGAAGGCAGGAGCTGAGAAAGAGTGGCTGCTGATCAAGGAGCGCGACTCTTTCATGAAATCGCCGGGCGATGTCTTTCCCGAGGAATCGGTGTTATCGGGATTGACCGTCGAGCAGGTGAAAGCAGGTGTCACGCGCGCTGGCGGACTGCGCGATGCGATCATCGCGAAAGGGGCGATCGAGTCTCGTGTAGATCCACGCAAAGTCGAGCCGATGCATGCTGAATCGGTCGAGGATGCATTCACGAAGGATGGATGGATCTTCGAGCTCAAGCTCGATGGCTATCGATTGATTGCAGCAAAGCAGGGATCAGATGCACTCCTGCTTACTCGCAACGGCAACGATTACACCGACGTATTCCCTGAAGTTGCGCGCGCAATC
>DASUXX010000122.1:0-4259 GCA_036377755.1 Gemmatimonadaceae bacterium | reverse complement strand
CTCAAACTCGAGCGTTTCGGGGTCGAGAAGCGGAAGTGAGGGGAACGTGTTGGATGAAACGATTGCATCAGCTCCGCCGAGGAAGCAGGCGCCTGCCTCTTCGACGATGTTCGATGTCGATGGTGTGAGCTTGCACCACACCGGAATCTTCGCGACTTCCTTCACCGCTTCGGTAACGGTCGAGCAGAGAACCTTGTCCTTGCCGATGTTCGAGCCCATGTCCTTACGATCCATGTGCGGGCACGAGAAGTTGAGCTCGAGCCCGTCAGCGCCTGACTCCTGGCATCGCTGTGCCAGCTGCTGCCAGTTCGCGTGCTCCTTGTCGTTTCCCGATCCGGCCATGATCGACGCGATGAGGACCTTGTTGGGATGCGCTTCCTTGATGCGACGGATGCGGGGCTCCCACCAGTCCATCGGCTTGTCTGAGATGAGCTCCCAGTTCCACGACGAGTGCAGCGCTGCGCCGTCGCGCTTTTTCATGGATACGCGAGCGTTCTCCATCGATGTGCGCATGAACTTGGCTTTTGCGCCGTAAACATTCACCACCGGATGCAGGCCGATTGTCTTCGTTACGACTCCACCCCATCCTGCATCGAATGCGCGGAGGATGTTGCTCTCGCTCTCGGTCGGCGGAGCCGATGAAAGCATGAATGGGTTTTCGAACTTGATTCCAGTGAATGTGACCGATGTGTCGACTGCCATTCGAGCCTCCAGTTAGCTCATCCAGTTAACGCCGTGCTCCCGATTCCATTTCGTGGTCATTTTCTTCGAGCGGGTCCAGAACTCGATCGATCCTTTTCCGGTGATGTCTCCAACACCGAACCGCGACTCGTTCCACCCTCCGAATGAGAAAGGCTCACGAGGAACGGGCACACCAACATTTACTCCAACCATTCCGGCGCTTGCGCGCTCCATCACGTACCGCGCCGTCGCTCCGCTCTCGGTGAATACCGATGCGGCATTGCCGTATGGATTTGAGTTCTCGATGGCGAGCGCTTCGTCGACATCCTTCGAGCGAATGATCACAAGCACGGGTCCGAAAACTTCTTCCTGCGCGATGCGCATGTCGGGCGTGACGTAGTCGATGATCGTCGGACCAACCCAGTAGCCATTCTCCTTTCCGTCGACCTTTGGATTGCGTCCGTCGACGAGAATCTTCGCCCCTTTCTCTTCTGCTTCGGCGATGTAGCCTTCGATTCTCTTCTTTGCTTCAGCGGAAATCACGGGACCGAGAGTTTTTCCCGGCACGACAGACTTTGCGTGCTCGATCATTCGCTGAATGATGTGATCGGTATTCGATACTGCGACCATGACTGACGCAGCCATGCATCTCTGCCCTGCGCATCCCGACATCGACGCAACGATGTTCGATGATGCCATCTCAGTATCGGCGTCGGGCATAACGATGAGATGGTTCTTTGCGCCGCCGAGCGCGAGCACTCGCTTGAGATTGGCGGTGCCGCGGCGATAGACGAGCTTTGCAATCTTCGTCGACCCGACGAATGAGATTGCTTCGATACCGGAGTGATCGCATATCGCTTCGACGACGTCCTTCCCGCCGTGCACGACCTGGAACACACCCTCGGGCAGTCCCGCTTCTTTCAGCAGCTCGGCGATTCTGTTAGCGCTCAGAGGCACGAGCTCCGAGGGCTTCAGGATCATGCAGTTGCCGAGTGCTATTGCATTAGGGATGGTCCAATTGGGGACCATGTTGGGAAAGTTGAACGGCGCGATTGAAGCGACGACACCAAGAGGGAATCGCTCGATCCGGCATTCCACCCCCCGGCTCACTTCGAGGACCTCTCCCTGTGCGATCTGCGGAAGGGAGCATGCGAATTCCGTCAGCTCCATCGACTTGAGAACCTCAGCCTTTGCTTCCGGGTAGACCTTGCCGTTCTCTTCGGTGACAAGAGCGGTCAGCTCTTCGATGTCGCGCTCGAGAAGCGATCGATACTTATAGAAAACCTGGACGCGCTCCTTGATGGGCAGGGCTGACCAGGCAGGAAAGGCAGCCTGCGCGACTTGAACCGCGCGATCGACGTCGTCGCGTGAGGAGAGTGGAACGCGTGAGATGACCGACCCATCGCTCGGGTTATACACGTCGAGATGCTCGTGCTCGCCCTTCACGAAGTCGCCGGCCACGTAGTTCCGGACTTCGGGGTATTTCATTGTGACCCTGACTGAGGGTGATACTGTCTGCAAAGTGGGGCGGAAACCATTGCAGGGCAAGGGTTTTCGCAGCTACTCGATGGCCTCGAATAAGGTGGCAACGTTGCAACGAGATTGCGAAGAAACCGTCTCGAGTGTGGATTCCCCGGGTGATCGATTCTATCATACGAGTATGAGAGCAGCCGCCGCAAAGAGGACCTCTGCCGTCGAAGCGAAAATCTCGGCTGTATTGCTCGAGGTCGAGCCGCTGCTGCGTATCGAGCATTGTCGTCTCAACCTCGTCGAATATTCGCCGGACGAAGGACTCGCTGTCATCTCGATCGCGGGTGGCTGTCCCGACTGCGAACTATCGCCTGCTACGTTTTCGCCTGCGATTCGCGCTCACATCATGCGGCGGATTTCGGAAGTCAAAGAGGTCCGCATAACCGCGTAGCTCCGCGGTCGATTGCGAGGCGATCAATAGACTGAATCGGATCCGCCGCCCGATATGAGAAGCGCGGCGACGATGACTGCCGCGGCAACACCAACGATTATCCAGATAGTGCGATTCTTCTTCGAATCGGCCGCAGCTGTCGATGCCGTGGTGCTCATCGCCTGGGACGGAGTCACTGCTGATGCCGATGCGCTCGATGATGCAATGGTCACCGCGGCAGGCGGAGCGCCCGCAACAATGCTCGATGACGCAGCTGCTGTCTGACAAGCCATAACCGTCACGGTTATCAGAATCGCGACTGCTGACTTGAGAATACGCATGTCTTCTCCGGTTCAGAGGAAGCATTACGTAGAGGCTCAATTAGGGCCGCGTCAATCCCGTTAGTTTTCGATACATGTCAGACAATCTTCAGGTTCGGATCGATACCGCTCTCTCGAGCGTTCGAAATAATCGCCTCGGGCTCAACATTCTCGAGGCAGGAATGGTGAAGGACATCGCAACGACGACGGATGGCAAAGTGCGCTTCAGTATTCTGCTTTCATCTGCGGATGACGCGACGATCGTGAGAGATGCGCGCCAGGCGGTGGAGCAGCTCGATGGTGTGAGTGAAGTTCGCGTCGACGTGCGCGATGCAGCCCAGGCAAGTGCTTCTGTTCGCCCGGCTCAATCGAATGAAGCAATTCCCCGGTCCAAGCCGAAAGCTCTTCCCGTCATGGGGCAGGAAGCTCAATCGCAGCGTGCAGCGGTGCCCGCTCCGACTCCCGTCAATTATCCAAACCTCGGGACAGTACTCGCGGTTTCGAGTGGCAAAGGCGGAGTAGGGAAGTCGACGGTCGCCGTGAATCTCGCAGTGGCGCTTGCAGCGAGTGGCGCGCGGGTCGGGTTGATGGATGCCGATATCTATGGCCCCAACATTCCGCGCATGATGGGAATCAGTCGCCCGCTGCAGGTCGATGCTGATGCGAAAATCATCCCTCTCGAAGCGCACGGCATCAAGCTCGTTTCGATCGGATTCCTGATCGAGCGCGATCAGCCCGCGATCTGGCGCGGACCGATCATCATGAAGGTGATCACGCAGTTTCTTCGCGACGTGAACTGGGCCCAGCTCGATTTTCTGATCGTGGATATGCCGCCCGGTACTGGTGACGCGCAGCTCTCGCTCGTTCAGGCAACTCAGGTGTCGGGTGCAGTCATCGTCACGACTCCGCAGCAGGTTGCATCAGGCGATGCCCTTCGCGGAGCCAAGATGTTCGAGCGAGTGGATGTTCCCGTTATTGGAGTCGTAGAGAACATGAGCTGGTTCGCATGTCCTCACTGTGGCAAGCCGGTCAACATCTTCGGGTCAGGCGGCGGCGAGCGGCTTGCTGGCGAGCTTGGTGTGCCTCTCCTCGGCCGAGTGCCGCTGTATGAGCAGGTTCTTGCTGGTGGAGATCTTGGGTTGCCCATCGTTGTGGGCGAGCCTGATAGTGAGGCGGCGAAGGCTCTGCGGGCTGTCGCTTCGACGATAATGACCAGTTATTCGGCGCAGGTGGAGAAGTAATTATCACCTAACTCTGCGCAGTTTTGCTGGTCGCTGACAGTCCTTAGTTGCTGCGTCTGAAGCAGAATGGAATACTCTTTTTTTCTTCGGATCGGGCGGATGAGCCGGATTCCTTCC
>DASUXX010000121.1:0-6787 GCA_036377755.1 Gemmatimonadaceae bacterium | reverse complement strand
TTCATGTGGACGCACTTCGGCATCAACTACAACGACTTCACGCCGACGTACAATGACCGTTACGCGCGCGGTGGACCGGCGGTGCGTAATGCGCAAAGCGCGAACTTCTGGTCTGGAATCGAGAGTGACACCCGTAAGACTTCAGCGATGTCCCTCTGGTTCGGCGGTTACCTCGGAGACGAAGGCAACACCAAGGGCTACTGGCTCAACCCGCAGACGAGCATGAAGTTCGGCTCACAGCTCTCGGCGTCGGTCGGATTGAACTACAGCTACGACATCAACGATTCACAGTGGCGCGCAAACTTCGGCGTGAGCGGAATCGACACGACGCACTATACGTTCGCTCACCTCGATCAGAAGACACTCAGCATGACGACGCGCCTCGATTACACTGCGACGCCGACGCTGTCGTTCCAGTTCTACGGCGCTCCGTTCATCTCGACGGGTAACTACAGCGACTGGAAGGAGCTCGAGAATCCGCGCGCAAAGAAATATGACGCTCGCTTCAGACCATTCACGGGTCACGGTGATCCTGGCGGATTCGACTTCAAGGAATTCCGCTCGAACACGGTCATGCGCTGGGAGTATCGCCCGGGCTCGACGCTGTTCCTCGTGTGGCAGCAGGGACGGTCAATGGATGGAAATCCGGAGGCATTCAGCTTCACACGCGGACTCAGGAATGTGTTCGATACGCATCCGAACAATACGTTCCTCGTGAAGGTGTCGTACTGGTTCAATCCATAAGGTCCAATTCACCACGAGACCACAGTGTTAAGGGTTATCGATTTTTGAGGTTATGTGTAAAGGGTCCTGATGTCATGAGTCGTGGGTGACACACGACTCATGACATCAGGACCCTTTACACATAACCTCAAAAACCGATAACCCCTTAACACTGTGGTCTCTGTGGTGAAGGCATGGCTTAGTTCTTCAGTAACGCATCCAGCTCCGCCGAAGCAACCTGAATAGGTACTGACCATCTTCCATTCTCGATCGGCCTGCTCGGCACAGTTACCGACGCAACGCGGCCGCGAGCATCGACATCGATCAAAGCCGAAGCCATGAAATGACCGTCGCGTGCGGTTGAGATAACGAGCGCCCAGTTTCCCTGCGCCGGCTTGGTCCAGCGAACTGCGTACATGCCCGCCTGCGGAAGGCGACGAATATCGAGTCGAACCGACTCACGCTTTCCATTCACGAGTCCTTCTGCAGTTCCCGTAATATCGTAGGCCATCAGGTCACCGTGATGATACGTGCGAACGGTGCAGAACGCGCCACGCGTATTTGGATCGTGGGGATTGGCGGGATACTCGACAGCGATCCATGGCGGGCCTGCGATCGCGGTCGTGATTGCAATCGCGGAAAGAGCTGCTGCTACTGCAAGCTTCTTGAGCATTGTGGCGAACCTCAGATGAGTTTCTTCTGAGATGCCGGCAGCGCATTTCGAGTTTAAATCGGTTTTGTGTGCGGGGTTTTGGGTTCTTAAGGTTTTGTGTCTTGAGTCATGATGTCATGGGACGTGTGTAACCCAGGACCAATGACATCATCACCCAGGACACAAAACCTTAAGAACCCAAGACCCAAAACCCCCTCAATCTTTCGCTATTAGTGTTACCGGTCCCTTAAACGATCTTACCACCAGTCGGGTTCCGCCCTCACCGCTCGTTGTCGTGAGCTCGGCGCCGCGACCATAGCGGCCGGCGATCGGTCGCGCCTTCGTGAGCTTGTTGGTGATCGTTCCTGCAATCGAGACGATATCGAAATCAGCGGGACTTCCAGCAGGAATGGCGATCTCTACACTGCCACCATGTGTGTCAAAGTTCGCCAGGCCCCCACGGAGAAAGCTGCCCGCGACACGAATGATGCCGGTTACGCTTTCGAGCTTCATCTTCTCGAATCGCGAACCATCGACATCGATCTTTCCACTTACCGTCGACATCGTGATGTCGGGACTCGATCCGTCGAGGGTGACACTACCGCTGGCGCTCTTGGCTCTCACCCACGCGGGCGATCCGACAATCGTGATCGATCCATCGATTGCCTCAGCATTTACATCAGCGGGATTTCCGTTCACGCGAATGTCTCCGCTCACGACATAGATATCGAGACTGCCCGTCACGCCTTTGACATCGACTCCGGCTGTTGCCGTCTTGATCCACACCTTTGCCTGCGGCGGGACCATGACTTCAATATCAGATGGAGCGGGATTTCTCTCGTCCTCGCCTTCGATGAACATCTTCATACCATTGCGGCCTCCACCCATATGAATGGAGTTGCCCTTGCCGAGCGTACCGCGCACGACGACTGAATCGCGATTCCATGCGGTTACTTTCACACTCCCGGTCGAAGTGTAAACGCGGACCGCGCCGGTCGCGTCGAGCGGAAGACCGCGATTTATCTTCGTCTGCGCTGATGCTGCGGACGATGCAATTGCAACAGCGAGCACCGCTATGAGAGCCCGCCTCACAGTGAAGCCATCTCCGCAGTGCGCTTGAGAAGATCGACCTTCTGGTCGTAGGAGCTCGCGAGCATCTCGACGAGCGCTTTGTTCGACGGATCCTGGGCAAGCGCACGCCGCGCTTCGAGGATCGCGTTGTCGATCACGCTGATGCTTTCTTTCAACTTCGCGATTGTTTCAGGCGACAATCCCGTTTCCTTTCTCTCGAGCGTTGCCGATAAAACGTTCACTGTCGCGATGTAATCATTCTCGCGTGCTGTGAATTCAGCGAGAGACGTCTGCGCCTCATTCGATCTTACTGACGGCGCAATTGCAATCGGACGAGTAGCGTCTGTTCGACCGCCAACAACT
This sequence comes from Gemmatimonadaceae bacterium, assembly GCA_036377755.1. Classification (GTDB taxonomy): domain Bacteria; phylum Gemmatimonadota; class Gemmatimonadetes; order Gemmatimonadales; family Gemmatimonadaceae; genus UBA4720. Next base: position 3,978 of record DASUXX010000121.1, on the reverse strand, counting down.
CGTGCGGTGACAAGAGATGTCGCTGCGATGAGCAGCAGAGCTGCCGCGGCAAGGAACGCCGGCTTCTGCCATATCGCGATTGTCGCTCGTGAGCGGGACTCATTACCGATCTCGGCCGCGATGCGATTCCATGCATCTGCCGGTGGATCGATCTCACGCGGAAGCTCACGCGTCCGTCGCTGCAATTCGAGCAGCATCGTCTGGTCGAGAGGTTCGTCGTCGTGGTCGTTCATCGATTCAACGCCTTGATTAAGAGCTTTCGTGCGCGATGGAGCTGCGCTTTGACGGTTCCTTCTGCAATTTCCAGCTGGTCGGCAATCTCAGCATGCTGATACCCTTCAATTTCGTGAAGCACGAACGCGATTCGCGCCCCTTCGGGCAGTGACGCAATTGCGTTCTCGAGATCGATATTCGCATCAGTATCGGATCCTGCTGCAATCGCAGTGTCGGGTGCAGGATCCTCCATGAAGAGGACCCGAGCAGCTCGTCGCTTATCCGATCGCGCGCGCTCGAGCATGGCATTGACAGTCAGCCGATGCAGCCACGACGAGAATGCGCTGTCACCCCGAAAGTTCCTGAGTCCGCGCCAGGCTCGAATGAAGACATCCTGCATCAGCTCCGTTGCATCATCACGCGAGCCGCCACACAGTCGAAGGCACAGCGCAAAAACCCGCGGTGAATTCTCGCGATAGATCGTCTCGAACGCTCGCGCGTCGCCGGCTTGTGCTCGCCGAACTGCATCGGGAACACTGGCAGCCCGACGTGAATGCTCAATCGCGCCTGATGCCTGCGAGCTGTCGTCTGATGATGATGACGCCGCGGATGGAATCGTCATTATTGTTGTCAACAATATGTAGGATGACGGCAAGAGCCACGGCGTTTAAAACCCGTCTGTTTTTGTTTTGCCGGCAGCAGGTAGCCGGTTGCCGGCAGCCGTCGCCGAAGACCGGACGCAGGCGACCGGCCGCCCGCAGTTTTTGAACTGCCGCTGCCGGACGCCGGCTGTCGGTCTCCGGCATCGGTCGCCGGCTACCTGCTACCGGCAACCGGCAAAACAGAACGGCAGTGAGTTGCGACTCAAGTCCGGCGGCGAAGCCGGCGATACGCAATCCATCCTCCAACGGCAATAGCTCCAAGCGGAACAAGGACGCCGAGCGACGCAATACACCACGCAACAAAACCAACAAAATTCCGCCACGCCTGCTTCAGCGCCCCGACAATCGGATTATCACCAGGATTCTGCCCGAGTATTGGCGCAGGCTCGTGAACCGTGATTGTCAGAGTGCTGACAGCCGCGCGAGTCCGAAGATATCGAAGCCGGCCATCGTACCGCTCGATCTCCTCTCGAACGCGGGCAAGCTCGCGCTCAACAGCGAGAACATCCTCGAGCTTGCCGGTTCGCGTAGCGAGAAGATTGACAAGTCGCTCCTCGAGCCGCTTTGCGTTAGCGACTCGAGCATCGATGTCGACGTATTCCTCACCAACGTCTTCAACATTGGTGTTGACCGACTCGACTTTCCCAATCGCGCCAAGTCCGCCAACGGCCTGGTCATATCGCGCTGCGGGAATTTTGAGCTCGAGCGTCGCGCTCCGAATCTGGTCGCGGCCACCTGTGATCGACGAATTCGCAACGTATCCGCCAAGCTGAGTTGCAAGTTGTCGTACCATCATTATTGCAGGGTCGAGCTCCCTGACCTCGATCGATGCACCGCCAGTTCTAATCAGCATCGACGGACCGACCTGGACCGCGTTCGGCTCTTTTACTACGGCAGAATTTCGCCTGTCGGGTCGCGGCGCCTGCGGCGGCGGTGGGGCCGGCGCAGCCATGTCCGCAATTCCGGCAATCCTTCCCGTTGCCTGGATTGGCGGCGCGGCAGCGGATTGCTCGACAGAACCGGTAAGTGCGACAGCGTCCGAGCGGGTGGTGCTTGCATCCTTCTTGTTACAAGCGACAAGGGCCAGCGCTGCCGCCGTAAGAGCTGCAAATCTCATTGTGTGTGGCTCAGGTTGTGTTCGTCAGTTAGACGCTTGCCGCCGGAAAACCTGCACAACCCTTATGAGATCAGACGGCGGCCGCCTTTGGCGCAGCCAGCATCGGAGCCGGGGATGGCGGGGTCAATATTCGCCGCTCACCCACCTGCTGTCGCCACATCGCGTAGTAGAGACCCATTGCCGCAAGCAGATTCTCGTGACGTCCTGCTTCAACGATCCGGCCGCGCTCTAAAACATATATGCAGTCAGCATGCATCACTGTCGAGAGTCTGTGCGCGATGAGAATGGTCATGACCGCGCGATCGCTGGCAACGTCACGCATTGTGCGCGAGATCTCTTCTTCGGTGAGAGAATCGAGCGACGACGTGGCTTCGTCGAATACGAGCAGGTGCGGCTTGCGTAATAGAGCACGCGCAATCGACAGTCGCTGCTTCTCACCGCCGGAGACCTTTACTCCACCCTCACCGATAACAGTGTCTAGCCCATTATCCGCGCGCGCAAGCAGCGAATGCGCAGCCGCCTTGTGCAGAACATCGAGACATTCTGTATCCGTTGCCTCGGGACGCACGAATTTCAAGTTCTCACGAATAGTTCCCGAGAAAAGCTGCGCATCCTGCGTGACAAATCCGATTCTTTCGCGCAGGCGGTCGAGATCGATGGTCTCGCTCGAGAAACCGTTATAGAGAATGTGTCCCTGCTTCGGTGGATAAAGTCCGACAAGGAGTTTTACGAGAGTTGTCTTCCCTGCACCCGAAGGCCCAACGAACGCGATCGTATCGCCGCGCTTCACGGTGAACGAGATGTTGTTGAGCGCAGGAGCCGCCGCAGTCTGATGCTGAAAGCTCACATCGCGGAACTCGAGGGTCTCGAGATCCTCCACCGGCACTGGGTTCGCCGGCTTCGGGTCTTTTGGAATCGCAAGGATCTCGCGGAAGTTCTGAAGTGAGACTTCCGTCTCGCGATACGTGTTGATGATGTTGCCGAGCTCCTGGAGCGGACCAAAGATGAAGAATGAGTAGATAAGGAGGGAGAAAAACTGTCCGACCGTAATCTTCTGCGTGAAGATGAGATAGAGCATCAGGAACAGTATCGACGTTCGGAGCAGGTTCACGAACGTACCCTGCACAAAGCTCAGGCTCCTCAGATATCGAACTTTCTTGAGCTCGAGCTTCAGAATCTTGTCTGTCGTCGCATTCAGCCGGATTACTTCCTGCTCGGCGAGTCCGAGACTTTTGACGAGCTCGATATTCCGCAGCGATTCGGTTGTCGAGCCCGCAAGCGCTGTTGTCTCAGCGACGATCTGCTTCTGAATGACCTTGATGCGCTTGCTCAAGAGGGAGCTCAGCGCGCCCAGCAATGGCACCGTCAACAGAAATGCAGGCGCAATGACCCAGTGCACATTCAGGGCATAGATCATCACGAACACGACACCGACAAGCGTCGTGAAGAGAAGATTGATCGAGAGCGTTATGAATTTCTCGACGTCGCTCCTGACTTTTTGAAGCTTGCCGAGTGTTTCGCCGCTGCGCTGGTCTTCAAAGACGGAATACGGCAGCTCCAGCGAATGCCTGATGCCGTCAGAATACATCTCAGCGCCGAGTCGCTGGACGATTACGTTGACGAAATAATCCTGAAAGTTCTTTGCAACGCGTGATACGAATGCGACACCAACGGCAGCCGCAAGAAGCAGCGAGACTCCGCGTATGAATTCGCGTGTCGTGTACTGGCTGTATTTCGTTGCGTACGAATCGATCACGTGGCGGAAGATCAGCGGATCGAGAAGCGAGAATATCTGGTTCGTGGCAGCTAGGATCAGCGCGAGCCCAACGTACCGCCAGTACTTTCTGAGGTACCCATACAGGATGTCCATTGACGACAAGTTAGCGGATGACGGTGCGGGATGCGCTGATTTGTATGAGGGTTAAGGTCTGGGATTGGAACTGGAAACTGAAGACTGGGATTGAGAACTGGAAACTGAGGACTCGT
>DASUXX010000120.1:0-4787 GCA_036377755.1 Gemmatimonadaceae bacterium | reverse complement strand
AGTCTGCGGAGTGAACGGGCGCTTCGCCTCGATGTCCGCGTATCCGAATCCCTTCATGTAAACGATCTGCGTGTCGCGCACTACGACGATTCCCATTCCGGGAGTCACATCGAGGGCGAACAGCGCGTTCATTACGCTGTCTAGCTTTGCGGTTATGTCAGATTGCGCGGCTGCGGGACGGGAAATGAAAACTGCAGCGACTACGAAAAGCGCACGCCGGAGGAAGTGTGACATCGGCCTTCCTTGTGGGGTTGGAAGAAACGTCCTTTCCTGGCCGTACGACACTACTATAGTAGTGGTTTCAGGCCTCACTTATCGAACCTGTACCCCGACTTCCATACGGTGATGATGTGCCGCGGATCATCCGGAGAATCCTCGAGCTTCTGGCGCAGCTCCGATATGTGAGAATCCACCGTCCGGGTCACAACATCTGCCTGGTGCTTCCATACCATGCGCAGCAGCTCCTGCCGCGTGAACACGACACCCGGTCGCGCCGCGATCGCAAACAATAAATCGAGCGCCCTCGGCGTAATCGAGATCTCGTTCCCCGATTTCGTGATTTTGCGCGACACAGGATCAGCAGTCACATTGCCGAATCTAAACACTTTGTCATTCGATGATGAAGCCGATGCAGACAACGCGGCCGAGCGGCGCAGCATCATCGCGAGTCTTTCGAGCAGCTCGACGAGGCGGAATGGCTTCGTAACGTACTGATCGGCATCGAGACGAAACGCGCGCACCTGGTCCGACTCTTCGCCGAGCGCGGTGAGCATCATGACTGGTGTGAGAATTCCTTCCTTCCGAATTGTTCTCAAAACGCTGAAGCCATCCGCTCCAGGCAGCATAACATCGAGAATGATTGCGTCGGGCACGAACGTGCGCACGAGCTCCACGCCCGAGATTCCGTCAGGAGCAATCGACACCTCGTATCCCTCGAACTCGAGGTTGTGCCTGATCGCGTTCGCGAGCTCAGTATTGTCTTCAATGACGAGAATCTTTGACATCAGCCGTGATCCTGCACTCGACGAAGCTCGATGACCATTCTTGCACCTCCACCGGGAGCATCGGTGACTTCGACTTTGCCACCCGCTGCACTAACGATATCTCTCACAACAGAAAGGCCAATGCCGCTGCCTGCAACGGCTGATTGCGCTGCGTTGATGCCGCGCTCGAACGGCTCCCACACTCTCTGCCTGTCGCGATGGGGAATCCCGCTGCCTTCGTCGTCTACCATAATACGACACATATCCCCGCCAGCCTGCGCAGACACACGAATGGTCTGCCCGGCAGGACCATACTTCGCGGCGTTGTCGAGAAGGTTGAGCATTACCTGCTTCATCTCATCGGGGTTTGCCATGACCGTGAGTCCAGATGGAATGTCCGCTGTCACCTCCATTGAGCGCGCCGTCGCAAGTGGTGCAAACCCGCTTACTGTTTCCGATATCAACGATCGAAGATCGATTGGACCTTCATAACCGCCATTCCTCTTCGATCCGCGCTGTGCACGCGAGAATTGAAGAACGTTGTTCACAAGAGTCGTAAGACGGCTCACCTCCCGCTGCATTCCATCGAACATCCACTCACGCTCGGCACTGTCGTTATACCGCTCCATTCGAAGCGTCTCGAGCAATATCTGGATCTGCGCAAGCGGAGTGCGAAGCTCATGCGACACCGACGACACGAATCCCGCTCGCGCTTCGATAAGCTTGCGTTCACGAGCTCTTAACCGGACCGCGACCAGAGCAGCTACTGCTGATAGTACAACGAGCCAGATGATCAGCATCATCCGCGAAGCGAGATGTTCCGTTGCGAGCCATGCTGTGGCCGACTTCCGGGCCGATATACTTATTACCAGACCTCCGGCATCAGCATCGAGAGTATCACGGGCAACGTACCCGAACGCAGCCGGGTCTCCGGACTGATAAATCACGGCGCCTGAAGGGTCGATAACCATCACAGCGAATGCCGCCGCATTCCCCCCAACTTGAGGCACGCCCCTCGGCAGCAGCCGTGTCGTGCGGAACAGCTCTGCTAGAACGGCCCGCACGCTGTCTGTATTGTGTGGCGTTCTGAGCGCGTCCGACGCTCTGTCTGTAAGTCTCGCAGCTGCCATCTCTGCATAATCCGCTCGCAGCCTGCTCGCATTAGCTGTCTGGAGATACCACGAGTCGAGCGCGTGGTACAAGACAACACCCGCCGCAACCACGATCGGCGTTATGAGAGCGAGCGGTCCAAGCCAGGACGAGCGTGACATGGCACCAAGAATAAGGCGTTAAACCGCCGAGGGGTGGAAAGTCAGTGCGAGATTTGTAAGAGGATGATGAAGTCTCCACAATTCTGCCACAACTCGACCAAGACTTTCGCACCACCTTCGTAAGTATCGGCCACCTCCGATGACGCAGATCACCTGAACTTGTGATCGGGCACGACAATGAGTCATCACGGAGAGATCAATGCCGACAATTCTGAGAATACTGGTCGTTTTCACCGTCCTTCTTTACGCTCCGCGTGCAGAGACACAACCATCGAGCCGGATCCAGATTATCCCTCTTGTCGATCATCACCAGCACGTTGTGGGACCAGGTGCCGTTGCAATGGTCTCACAGCAGATACCGCTTCAGGAAATAACACTTCCTCCAGATCTCGCCCAGGTAGTAGCCGCGCGTGAAAAGGCATCTGGCACGACAGACATCAGCATCTACACGGCGGACGCGCAGATCCTCGACATAAGTGATGCGGAGGATCACTGGGTTCGAGGGAGCTCCGGGCTCAAGCGAATGATCGAGGCTTACGAGCCCGACACACCATTCAAGCCAACCGCGTACCAGGTCGACGGCAGCTCGGGTTATATCGCTGGTGTCGTTGGCGACAAAGCAGATTCACCGACAATGCATTTCATGTTCGGCCTCCGGAAGAACGAATCAGGCGAGTGGAAGATTGCGGTCGAGTACGCGACCGTGAAGCCAAAGCTCGAGTTTCCAAAGCCGCTCACTGCAGACAAGACAATTCAGGTACTCGACGATGCTGGAATATCAAAAGCTGTCGTGCTTTCGGTGGCGTACTGGTTTGGAGATGGCGAGCACCGCGGCACTCCTGCAGAAGAGTATGCGCAGGTAAAGTCAGAAAACGACTGGATGGCGAGCGAAGTCGCGCGCTATTCACTGCGACTTGTGGGGTTCTGCGGTGTGAACCCGCTGCGTGACTACGCCCTCGATGAGGTCCGGCGATGCTCGAAGATGCCGGGCATCAAGGGAATGAAGGTCCACTTCGGTAATTCAGGTATCGACGTAACCAACGCTGTTCACGTCGCGAAGCTCCAGAAATTCTTTCAGGAGTGCAATTCGACTCATATGGCGATCGTTGCGCATCTCTGGGTTCGAGATCGATCATACGGAGCGCGGCACGCACGTATCTTCGTCAAAGACATCCTCCCATATGCCCCCGACGTCACCGTTCAGGTAGCGCATCTCGGCGGCGCAGGACGCTATGCATACGACAGCGTCACGGCAGTGTTCGTCGACGCGATCAGATCCGGTAATCCCGCTATGAAGAACGTTTTCTTCGATCTCGCGACCGTCGTTACTGAATCTCAAAGCGACGAGACCATCGCGCTCATCACTCGCCGCCTTCGCGAGCTGGGATTGCATCGAATCCTTTTCGGCGCGGATACTCCCGCCGGAAACCGTCCCGATCCCATTCTCGCATGGGCTACGATCCGACGCAGGCTTCCCCTCACGGATGCGGAGCTCAGAACTATTGCCGCGAACGTTGCCCCTTACATGCGCGAATAGGTCAACGGTACTGCACCATACGTTGCCCGGCGCCACATTCGCTCCATCGGTCCATACCTGAACCGCGACAGCCAGAGCTTACTGACGATCACGCACGCTCCAAAAAGTGCGATTGACGCGGGAATTACATAGTACGGCCTTATTTTCAACACCAATCCGTAACCGCACGCGAGGATGGAAAGCACTGTTGACTGAATGATGTAATTCGTCAGCGCCATTCGTCCTGCAATTCCAAAGAACTCCAGTCGCGATTTCCAAACCGGCCAATACTCCAGCAGCAGAACTACGGCGCCGATGTACGTGAACGCGAGCCATTGATCACTGATGATTCCCGTCCATTCAAAGAGTTCGCCTAGCTTCGGGAAGACGAACCACGACAATGTCCAGGACACAAGCCCGAACATCATCATTCCGGATATCATTCGCCGGCGCTCACGCACTCTTTCGAAAATTCCGAGCCTCACTGCAAGGAGTCCGAGTATGAAGAGAACGATGTTGCTGTCGGGGATGAGAGTGCGCGGCCGTGTGTACCACCACCATCCGAACGATGCGCGCGCCCTTACCGCTTCGGCGAACGTCGCATTTTCTTCAGCTTGATTCAGTGCCCTCCAATGAGCCTGTGACGTCTGACGGTCAGGCGGGCTCACATGTGCCGCAATCGGCATCGCGACTGATGCGAGCACTGCAATCACAAGCAAAGTTCGAGTTGAAAGATTGCGAATGAAAAGCAGCGGAACTCCCCACATGGCATACTCGAACAGGATCCTGAATCCAGTCAGCAGCTGCACCATTACGCCGATAATCGCGAGCGCGAGCATTCGTCTCAGAAAAATCGGAATGACTTTCAACCCGCGCGCTTCGATGCGGCGCATCAGGATTGCGAACCCCGCACCGAACAGGAACGCGAACGTCGCCCACGATTTTGTCTCGACACCCATCCAGATGAACCAGCCGACAGAATCCTCGAGGCCGGACGAAGGGATCTCCATCTTCTGA
>DASUXX010000119.1:0-3087 GCA_036377755.1 Gemmatimonadaceae bacterium | reverse complement strand
AGACTGGGCGAGGGTCCCGAGGGAGCGGTTGTTGTACACTGTCAGGGAGGATCACGCTCGGCAATAGCGGCCAGCATCCTGCAACTGCATGGACGCGATGACGTATCGAACATGGCTGGTGGCTTCTCCGAGTGGTCGAGAAGCGGCAGGCAAGTCGAGCGGGGAAACAGCGAGGACTGAGCTTTGACGCATCCGCTTGCACCGGGCGTGAGACCCGCGCGGCGGATGCCGAACGAAAAACCGGCCTCGCGCCGCGAGAGACTGGCGGCGCTCAGATATCTCCCGCGTCTCGCAGCACTGGTGTGGCAGACCAGCCGCGGCCTCACCGCGGGAATGATGATCCTGCGACTGCTGCGCGCATTCGTTCCTATCGCGACATTCTGGGTCGGCAAGCTCATCCTCGACACCGTGATTGCCGTTCGCGATGGGCAAGCCGACATATCCGTTCTCTGGCGCTATATCGGATACGAGATCGCAATCGTCGTCGCCGGCGAGATACTCGCCCGCGGATCATCGCTGATCGAAAGTCTCCTGGGCGACCTGTTCAGCAACGTGATGAGCGTGCGGCTCATGGAGCACGCAGCCACTCTCGACCTCGCGCAGTTCGAGGATCCCAACTTCTACGATCACCTCGAGCGCGCGCGCAGACAGACGGTCGGCAGAATCGCGCTCGTCACTCAGCTCGTGGCGATCATACAGGCCGGCATCACGCTGCTGACAATCGGCGGCGTTCTCATCGCCTACAGCCCGTGGATGGTGGTGCTTCTCTTTGGTGCCGTTCTGCCGAGTTTTCTCGGTGAAACGCATTTCGCAGCGCTGGGCTATTCCCTGCTCTACCGCTGGACTCCCGAGAGGAGACAGCTCGATTACCTGAGATTGATCGGCGCGAGTGACAAGACCGCAAAGGAAGTGCAGATGTTCGGTCTCGCGCCCTGGCTCACCGAGAGATACAAGGTTCTTGCGTGGAAGTTCTACGAGGAGAACAAGCGCCTCTCGATAAAGAGCGGAACTGTCAGCGCGCTGCTCTCGATCATCGGGACCGCAGGATACTACGTCGCCTACGTGATCATCATCCTGCGGGCAGTGCGCGGTGAGATCACTCCGGGTACGCTGATCTTTCTTTCAGCGTCATTCGCGCGGGGTCGCGACACAATCCAGGGAATTCTTCTCTCGGCATCCGGCGTCTACGAGCAGGCTCTTTATCTGCGCGACCTGTTTGTCTTCTTCGAGATGAAGCCCACGATACAATCAGAGCCCAATGCGAGTCCTGTTCCGGTTCCAATCGTGAATGGATTCGTTTTCGAAAACGTAGGCTTTCGTTATCCCGATACGGACCGATGGGCAATACGCAATGTCTCTCTTACGCTCAAACCTGGTGAGCGCGTCGCGCTCGTTGGAGAGAACGGCGCAGGCAAGACGACGATAACCAAGCTCATCGCAAGACTGTACGATCCAACCGAAGGGCGAATCCTCCTCGATGGAAGAGACCTGCGCGAATACGACCTCGTGTCATTGCGCAATGCAATCGGCGTGATCTTTCAGGATTTCGTTCGATACGACATGCGCTTCGATGAAAACATCGGCGTCGGAGAAATCGAATCCGTGCGCGCGCAGCTCGAGGCAGGAGACGAAGTCCCGACGAGTATCGACGTCGCTGCGCAGAATTCACTCGCCGCATCACTTCTTCCGCGGTTTCCCGCCGGCTACCGCCAGATGCTCGGCCGCCGGTTCGAGGAAGGCGTGGATCTATCCGGAGGCGAGTGGCAGAAGATCGCGCTCGCGCGCGCATACCTGCGCGACGCTCAGGTGCTCATACTCGACGAACCGACTGCAGCGCTCGATGCGCGCGCCGAGTATGAAGTATTCATGCGCTTCTCGGAGCTGGTGGCGGGACGGATGGCGATCCTCATCTCGCATCGATTCTCCACCGTTAGGATGGCCGACCGCATCATTGTTCTTCGCGGGGGCGAAGTTGTGGAAGCCGGAACGCACGAAAAGCTCATCGAAAGCCATGGGCTTTACGAAGAGCTCTTCCGTATGCAGGCAGCGGGCTACAGATAGCTATGCAGCAGCATCAGGCTTTACCGACGCCCATTTAGTCCCATCGAAGATTCCCTGCGGAAGCTCGGAGTTCACGCGGACGTCTTCATACTCCTCGCGGAAATACACCTTGCCATCCCGCATCGATACAAACTCGTGTGCAATTGGAAAACCGTCTACTTCCTTGTATCCGCCGACATGCGTATCAGTGACAACAGTCCGGTCGCCTCGCGTTTCCGCCTGAATCAATCGTACGAGTAAAAGCCGGTCGGCGTCGATCCATACCTGGCTCGATTCAAGGTCTCCCTCATCTGCACCGATCACGTATGCGCGCTTGCCGTCGAGCTTGTCAGCCCTGAATTTCGTGAGGTCGATCTTGAGCGAATCCAGACGCTGTAGAGTGATCTCAGCGGGGATCGCATAGACGTCTGCAGTCAGCGTAAGAATCGGCTGAATCGCACGACGCGAGTCAACACGCTTTCCATTGTCGAACGTCGTGACTCGATTGTTGAGAATGAGCAGTCCGCTCTTCGATTCGAGCGGCTCGAAGTCGATGCGAAGCCGCCCCGGCACTGAAAGGTTCTCGACCCAGCGCGATCTGGTTTCCTTTCCCGACTGACCGTAAAAAGTATTTGTCTGCGCAAACCTGAGCGTACGATACCAGTTCCCCGCATACCGGTCGTGCATCTCGTTGATGAGCTGCACGGCAGACGAGATCTCGAGCTCTGGCTCCTGCTCCTGCTGGGGAGCAGGAGCTTCAACAGGCGGCGAGACAGCTTTCGCGCACGCAGATGTTGCAACTACAACCATCATGAGCGCCCGCATCCAACCGTGAGCGCTCATTGTTTCTATTCTCATGACTGACCCCTACGGCCGATCAGCGAACCTGGCCGTAGTAAATACCGTTGAACAGGAATCTGAAGGCACCATGAGTCTGACCCCGGAAATGCACCTGGGGTCCATAGAGCACGACTTGTCCCTTTCCGAGCGGAGCCGTCACGATCTCTGCCGCGCCGTTGAGCACCTTCTGCCCCCACGCCCATCCGC
>DASUXX010000118.1:0-3322 GCA_036377755.1 Gemmatimonadaceae bacterium | reverse complement strand
ATCAAATCATAGCCGCGAGTCCTCGATAGTCCTCGATAGTCCTCGATAGTCCTCGATAGTCCTCGATAGTCCTCGATAGTCCTCGATAGTCCTCGGTCACTTCGGACTGCGGAGTTCGAATCCCGGACCTTCGCGAACTTCGAATCGAAGACTGTGCGGCCTCAGGACTATCTGCCATCGACGATCAACGACTGAGTCCGAACTGAGGAGACTGCGGACTGAGGGTTCATCAACGCGCAGTATCCTCCGTTCTCGATCTCCTCAATCCGCAATCAGTCGTCGATCGTCGATGGCAGTTAGTCCTGAGGCCGCACAGTCTGTAATTCTTAGTCCGCGAAGATCTGCAATTCGAAATCCTCAGTCCGCATTTTCCGACGATCATTGCGGACTATTACGGACTATCCTGTCTTGAGGCGATAAGACTTTCCGTCGTGCTCGATGCGGCCCCAGGGCACGACAGCATCGTGCTCGAAGATCAGCAGCCATTGCTCTTCCTCGGCCTGCCGGAAGATCCGCCGCTTTGTCTCGAGAGTCACCAGTGGCTCGACGTCGTATCCCATGATCCATGGCAATGGGATGTGAGCTGACGTCGGGCACATGTCCGCAAGAAAGAACGCGCGCTCGCCGCCATTGTCGATCAGCACACTCTGGTGAAACGGCGTGTGACCGGGAGTCGGAATCACGCGCACGCCCTTCACAATCTCCTTTTCGCGAACGACGAACTCGAACTGGTGGCTGCGCACGATCGGCATGTAGTTGCGCTCGAAATAGCTCGCAGCCGTGCGCTCGTTCGGGTGCATCGCGTAATCGTATTCGCCTTTCTTCACGACATATCGCGCCTTCGGAAACGACACCTGCAGGTTGCCATCTGCGTCAGTGTACGTATTCCCGCCCGCATGATCGAAGTGAAGGTGCGTGTTGATCACCATGCGCACATCCGACGGATCGAGACCAATCTGCTTCAGTCCATCCTCGAGACTTGTGCGGCCATTCTCGCCTTCGTTCTCGATTCCGTAGATATCCTTGAACTTCTGGTCTTCCTTGTTCCCTGCCCCGGTGTCGATCAAGACCGGTCCCGATGGATGATCGATCACGATGCATCGCATGCCAAGCGGGATGCGGTTGCGCTCATCTGCCTGAATGCGCCGCTCCCATAGCGGCTTCGGCACAACGCCGAACATTGCACCGCCATCCAGCCGCTGACCACCGGCCTGAATCGCATGAATGGTCAGCGATCCAACCTTTTTCGTCTGTACCAGCGGCTCGGGCTTCACGCAGTCGTATCCTTCGTTACAGGTGAGGGCCACGCACTTCGCTTGCGTTTCTTTTTCGACGCGCGCTTGCGAAGAAGCACGTCGAGATCTTCCCACGTTTCGCAGCCGCGGTCGCGAGCTTCGTCGAGCAGGCGAATGAGACAGCGTGCTGTCGCAATGGCATCTCCGCCTGCTCTATGGCGCCCTGATATCTCGATGCCGTAATAGTTCGCCACGTAATCGAGTGATCGCTTGGGCAAGTGAGGCAGAAGCTGCCGGGCAAGACGCACCGTGCAAAGCTGGTTGCCGGAGATTCGTGCGCCTGATGCGCGCTGAATCTCATGGGAGAGAAAGCTCCAGTCGAACTGTGCATTGTGCGCGACGAACACGTTGCCTTCGAGCTTGTCGAGAAGCTCCGGAACAATCGCCGCAAATTTGGGCGCGTTCTTCACCATGTCCCACGTGATCCGCGTAAGCTTCGAGACAAACGGAGGAATCGATCGCTCCGGGTTTACGAGAGTCTCGAATACTTCCGTTATCTCGCGATCCTTCACAATCACCGCGGCAATTTCGGTAATGCGATGATGTGGCGGCGGACCACCAGTTGTCTCGACATCGACTACCGCCCAGGTCAGTGAGGACAAAGGCTGCGGCGGACCGCTCGGAACATGCGACCTCCCCCGCCGCCTTCTTGTATACGGCACTTCGGCAGCTGGCGCAGGGATATCTCCAGCTCTAACCGATGGAGTTGCAATCTCGACCAGAGTCCATCTGCCGAGTGGATCCTGTACGAATTCGGGGCGTCCGGCGAACATCGCTGTTGCCATATGCTCTGCAACGATTCTCGGAGCTGCGGGCAGATTGCATATATGACCGATCAGGTCAACGACGTCCGCAGGACCTTTCGCGAGATACCGCGCAGCTTTTTCAGTGAGAAGCGTGGTCTCGGGATGTGTGGATATCCCGCCGTAAGTCATTCCCATGGATCGTCTCGCACGATTGGGCACGTCATGCACCGGGCGCCGCCTCCGCCCCTTACGAGCTCGCCACCATCGAATGTTATCACCGCTCTCTCACCTTCTCCGACTTTGTCCTTCCCCTCGAGGAATGCAGAACCACTTACGATCCTGAAGCCCGTCTTTTCCATCTCGCGCAGCGTTGCCTCGTTGCGTGAATACGACAACACGACTCCCGGGCGCACCGCGAGAAAGTTGCAGCCCGATGACCATTGCTCCCGCTCCTGCAGCACTCTTCTGTCGCCACCGCAAAGTACAGGCTCCATGCGCATTCCGCACTCCTCGAGTGCGCGGAACAGTCCGGGAACCTCTCTCATGCCCTGTCGATCACGGCGCCAGTGCAGCACAGCGAGCCGCTCCGGTCCCGCAAAATAGGGCGGATAGACGACACACAGCTCGCGATCTACCTGCGTGAAGATCATGTCGAGGTGAATCGCGGTGGGCGCATGCGGCATGATCACCACGATGACGTTCGTCACATCGGTCTGGTTGAATACGATGTTGACGAGATTGTCGATCGCTGCCGGACTCGAGCGCTCGCTGAAGCCGATCACAACTGTGTCCCGCTTGAGAGTATGCACATCACCACCCTCGAGCGTGTAGTTCATGCGGTGCTCTTTCGAGCCATCGTAGATCACACCGCGGTTTGCAACGCGATTGTTGTACGTGAAGATCGCCTTCATCAGGAGCTCTTCAGTCCACCGGACGCCGTAACGCATCGAGCCGATCATGACGTGCTCGTTGATGGCCATCGTGACATCGCGCGTAAAGAAGAGGTTCGGCAACGGTGGCAGCTCATACCCGCTCTCATTGAGTGTGCGAGCTAGCTCGCCCTGTGGCTCTTCACGCCCTTCGATCAGGGTTTTCACAAGCTCTTCCGACGAGAGCCTCTCCAGCTCGCCGAACAGCGGCTCGGAAGCGAGGATGTCGAGCGTGTCGCGGATCAGACGGCGCCTAGCCTCGTAATTCGACACGACCTCAGTGAGGAGGTCAGTCACCTTATGGACCTTTGCGAACCGATCGAGGATCGCGACAAAGCGCGCGTGCTCCATT
>DASUXX010000117.1:0-4127 GCA_036377755.1 Gemmatimonadaceae bacterium | reverse complement strand
ACATATCAGAAGCACTCGCAATTGCCGCGAAGATAAATACGCCGAGCGCGCGGGTGGATGCGGCTCTTGGTAAGGCGAGATTTGCGCAAAGAATCGGCGATCAGCGCGAAACCATCAACGCGGTGAAGAGAGCTCGCTCCGACATCGCATCAGCGCGAGTTGCTGGACAATGGGAAGCGTATGCTCTCGAGGCTCGCGCATATGCTGCGCTTGGCAAGCTCGATTCTGCCGAGATCGCAGGAAAAAAGGCAGTCGTTGCGGCGGAACGCGTCAGGAGCAGGATCGGCACGGGATCGCTGCGCACGACATTCATGTCCGAGCGGTCAGCTGTATATGCGGATCTCGTAGTGACTCTCCTGCGCCTCAACAAACGTGATGAAGCATTTGCCGTCGCCGATGGTGCACGCGGACGTGAGCTGCTCGAGCATCTAGCTGAGGCCAGCAGGGACATATCGAGGCGAGAAACGCGCAACGTTGCAGATGGCGAAAGGTTGTTGCGGCAGATCGACGAGCTTACGCGAATGCTGAATGAGGCCGACCGCGTTCCGCAGCGGGAGCGTGCATCAGTAGATGAAGAACGGTTGAATGCGATTGCCGGCCGTCTCGCAAAGCTCGAGGGCGAATACGAAAGTCTCGTGACACGAAAGTCCGGTGACCTTCGTGCTTTGACAGTTTCTGCATCAACGACTTCGCTTCAACAAGTTCAAAAGTCGCTGGGTGCGGATGAAGCGCTCATAGAATACATGGTGACGCCGAATCGCCTGGTGATCTTCGTTGCGCGCCGGAACGCACTCTCGCAACACTGGAGCGATGCAGGCGAAGATGATATTGCCGGACGAGTGCGCGTTGCGCGCGGCATTGCAGCAAAACGTGAAGGGCTGGGCGAAGGTGACAACGCGGTGTTTCGCGGGCTCGACGAACTATTGATCGCGCCGATCGAAAAATCAGGGGCGCTAAAAGGTGTGAAGCGGCTCGTGATGGTACCGCATGCTGCGCTCACCTATGTTCCGTTTGCTGCGCTAATCGATGCGAGAGGAAAATATCTCAGCGACCGGTATTCGATTCTTCATGCGCCGTCTGCTGCCTCGCTTGCATCGATCAGAAATTCTGAACCTCCCCGACGACGATCATCGCATGCAGTTGTTCTCGCGCCTTTTCCGGATCTGCTCCCTTCGACTAAACGTGAAGCTCAGGATGTAGAGCAGTCGCTTTCGTCGAGCCGGATATTGATTGGTCCGCGAGCAACAGAACGTGCATTGAGAACAGCGCTCGGCGAATCACCGATTGTGCATGTGGCATCGCATGGCTTGCTGAATCGCCGCAACCCGCTTTTCTCACGGATCGAGCTCGCGCGCCCGAACGCACTGAGTGCAACGAGTGCAGATGATGGCAGGCTCGACGTTCACGAGCTGTTCGGGATGAACATCGTGAGCAGCCTGGTATTTCTCTCTGGCTGTGAGACCGGCGTTGGATCGGCGTGGTCTACTGACTTTGCGCGGGGGGATGACTTTGCGACACTCGCTCAGGCATTCCTGTTTTCGGGGGCAAGGGAGGTTGTTGCGACGCTATGGCGCGTCGACGACGAAGCGGCGGCGGCATTTGCGTCTGCATTCTATAGAAACATGAAGGTCATGCCCCCCCCGGAGGCAATGGCGCGTGCCCAGCAGGAAGCCAGGCGCAACCCGCGGATGAAAGCCCCATATTACTGGGCCGCTTACACCCTGAGTGGGAGCGGCGACCGGCTGAATCTGGAAAAACCATGGTGGAATCCGTTTAACTAGTCTGCCGATGAGAACCTTGCCTGCTTTCCGTCTCCTTGCTGTGGGAGCTGCACTCGTCATAACCGATGCGTGCACCGCAGCCGATCGTGTGACGAGCCCGGCGCTCAGCGTTTCTTCCGGACGTGTCACGTCGACGACTACGGAAGTGGTCGTCACCTCGACAAGTCCATCGACAAGCACACGCGACGTTACGCTCAACGTTCACATTTTCGGAGCGGGGTTCGATCGCGGAAGCACTGCACAATGGGCGCTCAACGGAGTTCCGGCAGGCAAGGTCAAGACGAACTCCACGACGTTCGTGAGCTCGAAGGAGCTCGTCGCCAATATCACCGTGGCCGCCGATGCCGACTTCGCGTATTACGACGTAATCGTAACCGCAGCGAGCAGCGGAAAGCCGGGAATTGGAACCGAGACATTCGAGATTGTCGTTCAGACAACGAATCTTGGAACGCTTGGTGGCAGTGAATCCGAGGCGACG
The DNA here is from genome assembly GCA_036377755.1 of Gemmatimonadaceae bacterium. Taxonomy (GTDB): domain Bacteria; phylum Gemmatimonadota; class Gemmatimonadetes; order Gemmatimonadales; family Gemmatimonadaceae; genus UBA4720. The sequence goes on along the minus strand of DASUXX010000117.1, from coordinate 1,868 downwards.
GCAATCAACGATCAAGGCCAGATTGTCGGCAGCTCGTACATTCGCACAGGGCAGTTGCGTCCATTCATCTGGCAGGATGGTGTGATGAGCAGCCTGGGTGTGCTTCCGGGCGATGGTGGATACAGCGTTGCAAGGGATATCAGTAACACCGGAATGGTTGCGGGTTATGGCTATGCAAGCGGTGCATTCAAGCCGTGGATGTGGACATCATCGGGTGGAATAAAGCTTCTTCCGCTGCCGGCTGGAGTCGTCACCGGATACGTCGAAGCTGTGAACGATGACGGCGCAATTGTCGGATCTTTTGGCGAGATCGATGTGTCGCACGCCGCGATCTGGAAGAATGGGACGATCACCGACATTCATCCGCGAACCGGTGGATCGAGTCACGCATGGACAATCAATTCACTGGGCGATGTTGCCGGTGCGTGGTATTCAGGTAATGAAACGAACAGTCCTGCTGTGCCTTTCGTACGGCGCGCATCCGGCGATGTGACATGGCTGCCGTGTCCGGGGGTGAGCTGCAGTACCGGAAGCATCAATTCGAGTGGTGACATCGCCGGATCTGTCACGATGAGTGACAACACCACGTACGCGTTCAAGTGGACTCTGTATGGGGCGGGACCGAGTGTCATCGTTGGAGACAAGCAGACGTCGGCCTTCGGTCTTTCTGACAACGGATACATGGCGGGACAATTCCACTTCTCCATCTGGAACAACGACGGCGCTGCATTGTGGGGGACCGACGGAACAATGGTCGAGCTGCAGAGCGAGAGTCACAAGACAGCGGCACGCGGATTCGGGCGCGACGTGAACTCGAGCGGCTGGGTCGTCGGATACTTCTACACGTCGGTCAAAGGCACTCCGGTGAAACGTGCAGTACGATGGCGGTACCCGCTGGCTTAGCTGCGGGACGCTAATTCACCGCGACACCAATCGGCGCTTTTGTCTCAACGTCCACGCGCGCACGGCGTGGTATGCAGGTGCCTTCGCGACTGCTCACCGGGAGCACATAACCAACGCGGGACGAAACCGGATAACTCCTGCCATCTACGCGGACTGACTTAATCCGCACGCCAATCCCTGCGCCCCATTTGTCGATCGAGGTAATCTCCCCTACTGCCTGAGCCCCTTCAGGAATCACTGCGCCGTTGCTGCCGCGAATTGCGTCAGTGAGAATTGCTCTGATCGTGCTGCCTACCGCTGCGTCTTCATTACAGACAGAGCCCGCGGTAACCAGGGAGAGAGTTGCGCCGCTCGGAATGGTGCCGCCTCGCGCGGGACGTGATTCAACATCACGCTCCCGGGTGCGAACCGGCGCCAGCTCTTCAGAAGCCACGCGCGCGGGCCGATCAGCTCTGAGAACCCGAGCCGGGGGCGGCACAGATTGAGTTGTCTTTCGAGTCTGCTGCTGAGGCAGCGGAGCAGGTCTTACAACTGCCGGGGCCAATGCCGGTGCGGTTGCCGTAACTCCGGCCGGTTCGCGCGGAACGGTCACGAGATCGGGAGGCACGCCGGTATCGACGATTTCGTTTTCAACCGCAGCGGCCAGAGTGTCGCCGCGGGCGCCGAGGACTGACAATGAGAGGGCTTGATCCTCGTCAGGATTTTCGGTTGCTGCTACCGTCGAATCGCTATCGCATCCGGCAACTACTGCGGCTAGCGCAAGCGCCAGCCAGGAAACTGACTTCCTGTGGCTCATCTGGAGTACTACCGCGTTTTTGAATTCGTGTTGCGTTAACCATGCCAGAACACTGCGGCTACTGGCGGCTTGCTACTCGCTACTGGCTTGGAGGTTGGGCTGGATTATGGCGCTCTCGTGCTTAACGGCGCTCTCGCGCGCTCGTAGCCGGAAAACAACGGCGCGGCGC
>DASUXX010000116.1:0-7223 GCA_036377755.1 Gemmatimonadaceae bacterium | reverse complement strand
GCAAGAAAATCCAGCTCGAACGTGTCGAGAATTCCGTGTCGCGCAGTCTTGTGGAAGAGGATGATATCCCCAGTCCTCAGATTGCCGCGCACTCGAGAGAGCGGAAGAGTTCGGTGCTTCTTGTAGCGATACCGCCGGCGCGCGAGCCATCCACGCGCGTCCGGCAATTCAGCACCCGCTAAGAGATCATCTGATCGTATCGGACCGTTCCGCACCACGCGCAATCATTCCGGTAACTCGTGAGATCTCTTACACCATTCGCCCAACGATACACATCGCGATCTCGCGACAGAACTCCGCGCTCCGCGAGATCAGCGAGCGCATCCTCGACGTCGCCAAGGAAAACGCCATCCAGCCGTGACACCAGCTCGTGGGCTGTGATCTTTCCGCTCGCAGGAAGCTTCTCGAGCTCGCGCGTGACGCGATCGTAATCGCGACAGATTGGCTCGAACAACGCCTCGAGCACCGCATCCGTCACATTGTCATCGTAACGCGCCGCATCCGGTGCCCAGAAACCGTTGCGCCGTACATGTGAGATGACTGCAGCGTTGCCCGGCACCCGGGCAACCGCATCGGGATAGAACAGGTGCATCCACTGCGCATCATACGTCCGCTGAAGCAAGGCAGGAACACTGTCCGCTCCATCGAGCTCGCTCTCGATCACAACGCCACCACGACGAGCAATAGCGTTGCGAAGCTCCTTCGGATCGACTCCGAGCGAGCTGTGACGCGAGCAGAACGCAGCAAGATGGAACGTCGTCGTAGCTGAATGACGCTGCAGCTCCGAAACAATATCCTGGCTCAGCGTGCGAATATCCGTATCGGGCTCGATTCGGAGCGGCATGCCTGCACGAATGTGAATGCGGCCGAGCTTGATCTCGTCGTGAAGAAGACGACGTGTCCACTCGATAAGAGGAAGCAGCCCGGTTCTGTGCTTCATTCCCCGATCGAGCTCGCGGAGGAATCCAGTCTCCTCGGCGATACGGTCGTAGTTGATCGTCAAAGGCACAACAACCGTTGGCTTCCCAGTCTGCTGAATTGCGCGAAGAATTCCGCGCTTGGGCGCGAGGAATCTTCTGCAGCGACTGCGCGTGCCTTCAGCATAGAACTCGAGCGAGTGACCTTCCTCGACGAGATGCGTGATCTGGCGAGTGAGCTCTGGATCCGGTGCACCAGTTCCGCGCTTGATGTAGAACGCACCCGCTGCTTCGAGAAGACGCCCGATTACGGGAATCTTCTGGAAGTCATCGCTTGCCGCGATACGCGGAAGCTTGAGTCCAAGCCCCGGATGCGCAAAGCACAAGAGCGATGTCACGAGGAAATCGAGATAACTCCTGTGACTCGGCGCCAGCACAACGAGATCGTTGGGCCTGATCTGCTGTATCGCCGCGCGAATCTCGAGCTCGTTGAACGTGATCTGTGTCGAGGCTCTTCGTAAAGCCTTGCGAATCACATACGCGAATACGCGAGTCGTTCCATTTCCTTCCGGCTGCTTGAGTGCCCAGCGCAGATCCGTTCCATGCATGCGAAGCGGAGCCTGAGTTGGATTTCTCTTGAGCAGGTGCTCGGAGATTCCATCCGACACTGACTGCAGATATGTGTCGAGATTGAAATCCTCGAGCGGCGGGAACGCCGTGCGGAAATCGAACGTGTGATGCACGAAGTAATGGAACGCTTCGTCGAGATATCCAAGACCACGCGCGAGCTTCTCCAGCTGCACAGTCGCGCGCTTCTGCCCCTTGAGCTTGGTCGCAACACGCGCTGCACTTAGCGGCACATGGTGATGGACAATCTCATGGAAGCGGAACGCCGCGACATTTTCCCCAACATATGCCCAGCGCACTGGGCGCTCGTGAGGATACGCCTTGAAGTGGCGCTCGTGCGTGTACGCGAGCTGCGGAAGTGCACCTGTGTTGTGCAGTCCGGCAACCGCGTGCCGGATTACAAAAGGCTTCTGCTGCTCGGGATCGAACGCACATGAGATGATGCGATCGGCAACATCGTCGCATGGCACGACATCGAGGCGCGCATCGGGATTAACGCGCGCAACTCTCAGGTGACCTGCGCCGAGCAGCGAGATGAATGCTGCATATGCCGCATGACTGTCGATCCAGCCCGCAAATGGATATCGCCTGCACGCGGAAACAACGCTCGGTCGGAGCAGGGTCAGCGGAATATCATCTCTACGCTCGACGAGAAGTCTCTCAGCGAGACATTTCGTGAACGTATAGGTGTTTGGATGACCTGTGCGCGCGAGAAGGGCTTTCTCGTCCGATCTACCTGACGTGATCTCGTGATAGATCTCAGTTGCATCGAATGGCAGGTCGACGAGCTTTTCTTCAACTACGAGAACTTCATCGCCGCCGGGATGCGGCGTCACGTATGCAGTCGATACATCGACGAGACGGCGGAGCGTCTTGCAGCCCTTCGAAAAGTCGAGAACGCGAAGCGCGCCCGTAATGTTGATCGATGCAGCTTCGGCAATTGGAAGGTCGAACCTGATCGACGCTGCGCAGTGAATGATGTGTGTCAGCTCATTCTGCAGCCGCTTTGTATCGCCGTCGCTGAGGCCGAGGCCTTCGTCGAGCATGTCGCCTGCGACAGGATCGCAGTACTTCTTCCAGCCGGGCTCGAGAAGCGAGAACACTTTCGAATGAGCAAACCGGTTGAAGCGATCTTCGTGCGATTTGCGACCGCGCGCCCGAATGAGAAGGTGAACCTTCTCGATTCCAAGTTCTTCACGGCGGCGAAGCAGCTCGGCGAGAACGACTTTGCCGACAAATCCTGTCGAGCCTGTCAGAAGAACGCGTGCGCCTTTTACCTGGCTGCTCATGATGCCACCTTCACGCGCTCTTCATGCCTGACTTCGCTCTCGAGCGGCAGCTGTGCAGCGAACAGTCCCTGCGGGTCGAGCGCAGCTTTCATCTGCTCGCGCCAGGTCTGCATCGCAGGTGACATGATGTCGTCGACAAAGGGAAGGCGAAGCTTGCCCACGCCGTGATGATGGGAGATGGAGCCGCCCGCGGCAATGACTTCACGCCGCGCAATGGTCTCGATCTCATGATAGGCCCCCACCGCGTCAGCGACTCCCTTCGCGTAGAAGGCCATATAGAAGTAGATGCAGCATCCAGTTTCGTAAATCTGCGTCACACGGCACGAGACGAAAGGGCGACCGGGCAATTTTCTTTCGTCATGAGCTTCGTAAATCGCGCGCTTTACACGATCGACAAGCTCCTGTGCCTGACTCCACGGAACTGATGTCTCAAAAGATTCACCGAGAATGTTGTGCTGGAGCACGAAATCGCGGATGTAGGCGATGCCAAATGTCAGCAGGTACCCGCGCTTTCCATTCGCGGCACCTCCTTTGAAGCCCTTGTGCTTCTTAGCGAGCTCGTAGACAAGCCTTTCCTGCCGGTCGACCTCTTCCTTCGAGCCCTCGAATACAAGAGTGGCGGCGACCATTTCATCCGGATTGAATCCGAGAGGGCCCGTGACGAGCCACTTCTCGAGACGACTCTTCACTTTCTTTGCGCCCTGCGAACGCGGCTTTAGAACCTGGCCAAACTGGAACTGGAGATTGTCCACGAGTCTCACACTCGCCGGGTACACATCCTTCTGCGCGAGATCGTACATGAATGCGAGCCCGTTCTCGAACTTCCTGAACAGCACTGATCCATAGCGCCGCTCTTCAGGAAGAGGAAAGAGCTTTACGACTGCCGACGTGATTATCCCGAGACTTCCTTCGCTTCCGATTACCCAGAGCTTCGGATCGAGTCCAATACTTTCGCGCGGAACAACCTGAGATCTCTCGAGCTTACCGAGAGCGGATACGACAGTGACGTCGAGGAGAATATCCTCGATGTTGCCGTACTTGTTCTTCTTCATTCCGCTCGCGTTGGTCGCGATCCATCCGCCCAGCGTGGAGAACTCGACGCTATCGGGCTCATGACCCATCGTGAATCCGTGCTCGGCAAGCTGCGCCTGAATGAGTCGGCCTGCGGCGCCGGCCTGAATCTTCGCCATGCGGTTTACGGGATCGATCCATTCGATGCGATCCATGCGGCTCATGTCGACTGAGATTATCGGCCTGTCTTCATAGGGAAGACATCGCAACGCTTCGGTGACGTTGGTACCTCCGCCATAAGGCATGAGCACCACACCGGAATGCGCCGCTGCGCGAACTATTGCAGCAACCTGATCTTCATCGCGCGGGTACACGACGTAATCGGGCACGCGATCGAAGCCGTTCGTGCGAACAGCGTTGATCTCCGAGACGGTGTGGCCGTGGCCGTGGCGAAGTCTTACTGCGGGATCGGTTGTGACCTGATCCTGTGCGAGAGTGCGACCGATCTCCTCGAGAAATGCACCCGCGGGTTTCGGTTCAGGAACAGGAGGCAGGTCATAAACGGCAGTACCAGGTTCCAGGGGGAAATCGATACCGACGACTTTTCTGAACCACGGCAGGAGATCGGGCAACCGCTCTCCGCTCAGTCCAGGATATCTGTCACCGGTAACCGTGATCGCTCCGGTTTCGTCGACTGCGAATGTCGTGTCCTGAAATCCCCACGACTGTGTGCTCATCGTGTCGCGCGGATCGTGCTTGGGCAGGCCCGGATAGATGCGGCCCTTCAATGGTGAATGGTCCATCACGGCTTGGCGCGCACCGAGGAGCGTGCGGCCGGAGCGGGTGGCTTGTCGTTCATCACGCGGAGCGGTGGGGTCTCGCCGGTGAGCGTGGTCTTGCGAACGTAGTTGATGCGAAGAATCGCCGTCTGCCAGGCGGTAACTGTGAGCAGCACGATGACCGCGTTGAGAAGCCATCCATTGAACGCGAGCCCGAACAAAGCCTGGGGCGCGGAAAGCAGAATCACACGCTCAGCTCTCTGCATAACTCCGACCTTTGCGTTGAGGCCGAGTGCCTCCGCGCGGGCGCGGGCGTAGCTGATCATATACGTGCCGATGATCCCGAAAAGACTGACAGCCAGCATCGGCTGGCTGTGATAGATGGGATGTGTGGCGTAGAAGTATGCGATTCCGCCGAGCAGTGCCCCGTCGGCAATGCGGTCGAGTGTTGAATCGTAGAAGGCCCCGAAAACCGTGACCTTGTTCGTGCGGCGCGCGACGACTCCGTCGAGAGCGTCGGCGATAGCCGTCAGGCCGATGATCCATCCGGCGAGACGCATATGACCGTAGGCGAAGGCAATGCCTCCGACGACGGTGGAAAGTGTACCTATGGTAGTAAGCGCGTTGGCTGAGATGCCCAGTTTGATGAGCACCGTCGCAATAGGTTCCATGAGTCGCAGATAGCCCGTCGTGACGAACGTGACGTGAGCTTTCCTGACCCGGTCCCAGAGTGATCTCATTTGAGTGAGGCTGAATCCGGCGTGGTCGCCACGGCGTAACCCCGCCGGGCAGCGAAAAAAGGGGCCGGGGACGGCCCTCAAGCATTGCAAGGTATTGCGGTCAGGCCCGTACCGCCAGCACTTCGCCCGGGTTGCCGAAACCCCCGGCCCCTTCCTACATTCGCGGCCCTAAAGCAAGGGGAAACTAAGTGCCGAGAAAGCCTGTCCTTCACGAGCAGGATTATGTGGTTTCCGACGGTCCGATCCGGCTTACAGTCGTGGTGGGAGAGCGGCAGTTCGGGTCGTCCCTGGTGTTCGTGAACGACGACGAGATCGCAAATGGCGGGATCGCCGATTTGTCTCTTGGGGACGGCGAGAAGCTCGAGGGAAAGACGCTGACGGTCTATACGATCGTGACAGATGTCCGGACCGACACAGATGACATGTCAGTGACATGGATCCTGATAGGCGGAGGACATCGTCTTACCTCTACCGCGACCGGGGCGCCCGCAAAGAAATTCGGTTCGCAGATGTTCAAGGCCATCTTTCGCTTCGTGACACATTGAGAGCGGCAACCACGGCCCTGGCGCTGGCGTTGGTCGCAGGATCGGCAGGGGCGCAGGATCAGCTGCCGTCGGCTGATCTCACGCTCGATGATTTCAGGCTCTCCGGTCCGCCTGCGCTCGCCATCCTGGGGATTGCGCCATCATCGGTCTCCCGTCCGAATACTCCGAGGGCATTGATCGCGAGTCTCGTGTCGGGGACGGGATCGTCAGGCCTTGTGCCGAATGGATATGCCCTGGAAACCAGTCCCTACTGGCTTTCCCGGCATCCGTCGCTCGATCTCAAGCGGTACTACAAAGCGTCATTCGCCGAGCGGCTGCTTTACTTCACAGCTGTGTCGGCGGCGACATCGCGGCCATCGTCGAGAGATTCTGCATCTGATGCACGCGTTTCGCTTGCGGTGCGAACCCTGCTTTTCAATGGCCGGGCAAATCGCGCGCTGGTTGCCACATCGGACTCGATGCGTGCGCTTCAGCTGGCCTATCTCAACCAGTATCGGCGCTGGGAAACCGCGAAGTCGGGATCAGCTGGACTTGCTGCGCAAAAGCGCAGGCTCGAGCGGACTGAAAATCTTCTTTCGACGCTCACTACGAGAATGATTGCCGGCGATCGTGAGCTCCGAGACAGCACGCTGCGCACGCTTGCGCGTCGCGACAGCGCTCGATCCGCAGTTGCGACAGGAGAAGCTGCAGCCGAGGACGTCGATCGCCTCGAGAAGGAGATGGATAATCTCGAGAATCGTCTCGCGCGTCTTGCCTCAAATTTTGTCGAGCATGATGCGGAGCCGGATGGATTCGTGCTCGAGGTTGCGGCTGGTGTTCGCAGCGAATTCGAGAGAGGTGAGTGGGATCGTGGTCATACCGATGGAATCGGAATCTGGATGACCCCGATGTATCGGTTCGCTTCGAAGAATCTCGAGGTGATCGGCGTCGTGCGTTATCTCACACGTGTTGCAGAGTTCGATAACGCTAACCTGCTCGATCTGGGCGCGCGCGCCGGCGTAACGCTTGGTCGCGGAACGTTCTCGGGCGAAGTTGTTCGACGGTCGATTTCCGATGAGATCAACCGGCGCTCATCGCGATGGGCTGCGCTGTTCGACTATCCGCTGCCAGCCAAGCTTCATCTGGTTGCATCGTTCGGAAGTGATTTTCGGAGAAGAGACGGTCGTCGACCAGTTATTGCGACACTCGGAGTGAATCTTGGTGTTGGCGCGATAGAGCTCGGGCCACTGAGGTAAGCGATTGTAGGAAGATTTGGAGTTTGGTGGGGGGGGGGGGGGGGGGGGGGGGGGGGGGGGGGGGGGGGGGGGGGGGGGGG
>DASUXX010000115.1:0-4459 GCA_036377755.1 Gemmatimonadaceae bacterium | reverse complement strand
GGCAAGCACAAGCCGATGTACACCCCGCACATGGATACCGGTGACAACGTCATCGTCATCAACGCGGCCAAGGTGCGCATCACCGGTCGCAAGGGAGAGCAGAAGCGCTACTTCCACCACACCGGCTACATGGGCCACGAGCGTTTCACGCCGTACGCCCAGATGATCGAAAAGCACCCTGAGCGCGTCATCGAGAAAGCGGTATACGGCATGCTGCCAAAGACTGCTCTTGGACGCCAGTCGCTCCGCCGCAAGCTCCGGGTTTTCGCAACTGACAAGCACTCGCACGCTGCGCAGCAGCCCAAGGTGCTCGACCTCAACAAAAAGAGTGAGACGAAGTAATGGCTGACGGTACCGCCACGCATACAATCGGAAGACGCAAGGAGGCGGTCTGCCGCCTGTACCTCAAGCCCGGCTCGGGTAAGTGGCAGGTGAACGGACGCACGCTCGGAGATTATTTCCCGCGCTCGGCGCACGTCTCGGCGATCCAGCAGCCTTTCACGGCGACCGACACCCTTGGACGTTTTGACATTACAGCAAGCGTCGAAGGCGGCGGACTCACCGGCCAGGCCGGTGCACTGCGCCTCGCAGTTGCCCGTGCGCTCGTCAAGCTCGATGAATCACACCGCCGCAAGCTCCGCGACCTGGGGCTGCTCACTCGTGATGCCCGCGCGGTCGAGCGTAAAAAGCCCGGCCGTCCAAAGGCACGCAAGAAGTTCCAGTTCTCGAAGCGTTAAAGGACCCTTTACTGAATGTCTGAACCCAATCTCGATCAGCTGCTAGCCGCCGGAGTTCACTTCGGCCACCAGACCCGTCGCTGGAACCCGAAGATGCGTCGTTTCATCTTCGCGGAGCGCAACGGTATCCACATCATCGATCTCCAGAAGACGCTGCGTCAGCTGGAGATGGCGAAGACTCTCGCACGCAACGTCATCCTGCGTGGCGAGAACGTTCTCTTCGTCTGCACCAAGCGTCAGCTCGTCAACATCGTGAAGGAGGAGGCTGACCGCGCAGGCGCGATGCACATCACGGAGCGGTGGCTCGGCGGACTTCTCACCAACTTCCAGACGGTGAAGAAGCAGGTCCGCAAGCTGAAGGAGCTCGAGGCAGGGTCAGAGCAGGGTGGAGATTTCGAGAACTACACCAAGAAAGAGCAGCTGATGATGACTCGTCAGCGCGACAAGCTTTCGAAGAACCTTAGCGGCATCAAGAACCTGAACCGTTTGCCCGGGCTGATGTTCGTGATCGACTCCAAGAAGGAGCGTATCGCAGTCGCCGAAGCAAACAAGCTTGGCATTCCGATCATTGCGCTCGTCGATACGAACGCAGATCCGGATCTCATCACTGTTCCGATTGCCGGTAACGACGATGCGATCAAGTCGGTCGAGCTCGTGACGCATGCTATTGCAGATGCGATCATCGAAGCGCGCCGTGAAGCTCCTGTTCGCGCCGAAGAAGAAGAGACGGAGTCGTACACATACAGCTCCGATCGTGGCGCCGAACCCGAAGGTGATGGTGATCGCAAGCGTAAGCGCCGGCCGCGCCGCCGTCGCGCAAAGCCGGAGGCAATTGCAGCACGCCTCAAGGGTGGCATGGAAGCTGATTCAGGCGCAGAAGGCACGACTGAAAACACAGATGCTTCAGACGTTGCCGGCGAGTTTGGGGCGAATTCGGAGAATTCGGAGTAAGCAGAGGGCTCCGTCGCCTTGATGGCGAAGCGCCGCCACCCTCCGGGTCGGCGGCGCTTCTTACAAGGCGACTTGCCTGACGAGAGATTTAGAGACGCAGAGAACTACATAAAGGACTAGATAATGTTTACCGCTAAAGACGTAATGACTCTCCGGCAGCGCACGGGCGCCGGAATGATGGAAGCAAAGAAGGCGCTCGAAGAGAACAAGGGCGACATGGACAAGGCTGCCGAGTTCCTTCGCGTGAAGGGAATCGCAAAGGCCGACAAGAGATCCGGCAAGCAGACTTCAGAAGGCGTGATCACGAGCTACATCCATCACAATGGAAAAGTTGGCGTTCTTGTCGAAGTGAATTGCGAGACGGACTTCGTTGCCCGCACTGACGATTTCAAGAATCTCGCAAAGGAGATTGCACTCCACATCGCGAGCGCAGCGCCAGTGTCAGTCGATAAGGAAGGAGTTCCAGCAGAGCGTGTAGAGCAGGAGCGTCGCATCGCTGAAGAGCAGGCTAAGGAAAGCGGCAAGCCCGCGAACATCATCGAGAAGATGGTGCAGGGTAAAGTCGACAAGTACTACAAGGAGAACTGCCTGCTTCAGCAGGGATGGATTCGCGAGCCCAACAAGTCGATCGCAGACTTGATCAAGGAAGCATCCGCGAAGGTCGGCGAGAACATCCAGGTCCGCCGATTCGTCCGCTTCCAGATGGGCGAGGAGTAAGGAATTGGCTTCGCCGGCGTATTCGAGAGTTTTACTCAAGATCTCCGGCGAAGCACTCGCTGGAGGCAAGGGTCTCGGTTTTGACTTCGCGACCCTCAACAGGATTGCCGGTGAAATCAAGGAAGTAACATCACTCGGCGCAGGCGTCGGTCTCGTGATCGGCGGCGGCAACATCGTCCGCGGCGCGCAGTTCGCGCAGCATGGAATGGATCGCGTCGGCGGTGATTACATGGGGATGCTCGGCACCGTGATCAATGCGCTCGCGGTACAGGATGTTCTCGAGCGCAACGGGATGGAAACGCGAGTTATGACCGCAATCAACATGGAGCAGATTGCGGAGCCGTTCATCAGGCGCCGCGCACTGCGTCACTTTGAGAAAGGCCGCGTCTGCATTTTTGCAGGTGGAACCGGTAATCCCTACTTCTCCACCGATACGGCCGCTGCGCTGCGCGCGATCCAGACAAAATCGCAGGTGATCATCAAGGCGACGAGCGTGGACGGAGTATATTCCGCAGATCCAAAGAAAGACCCGACAGCAACGCTCTTCAATGAGATCAGCTATCGCGACGTCATGCTCAAGGAGCTTGGCGTGATGGACCAGACTGCGATCGCATTGTGCAGAGAGAACAAGCTTCCGGTCATTGTATTGAACATCAACACACCTGGAGCCATTGCGCGCGCGGTATCAGGCGAGCGCATCGGAACGATCGTACATGAGCACGATTCCGCAGATAATTAAGGATTCACGAGGTGCGATGGAAAAATCGCTCGAGGGCTCCAAGCGCGAGCTCTCCTCGATTCGCACCGGCAAGGCATCAGCAAGTCTCCTCGACACAGTGCGTGTCGAAGCATACGGGCAGTCGATGCCGCTCAATCAGCTTGCGAACGTCTCCGCCCCGGAGCCGCGGCTTCTCACCGTAACACCGTGGGACAAGGGTCTCACCCAGGCAATCGAAAAAGCGATTCGCGATTCCGATCTTGGGTTGAATCCGCAGACACAAAGCGGCGTCATCAGAGTTCCACTGCCGATGCTCAACGAGGAGCGCCGCAAGGATCTCGTGAAGGTCGTGCACAAGCTTGCCGAAGAAGCGCGCATCGGCATTCGTCACGCTCGCACTGAAGGCCGCGACAAGCTCAAGAAGCTTTCGCACACGAGCGAAGACGATGTGAAGCATGCCGAGAAGGACCTGCAGAAAGCGCACGACGATTATATCGCGAAGATCGACGACCTTCTGAAGGCGAAAGAAGCAGAGATCATGGAAGTCTGAGCTCGTGAACGAGCTCGCAAAGAGGGTCCTGTTCGCGCTCGTCGGCGCGCCGCTGACGATTGCGCTCATCTATCTCGGCGGCTGGGTTCTCGCGACCGCGCTCGGCATCATCGCCGCGCTCGGTGCGTGGGAGCTTTACCGCATGACGCGCAATGCAGGCAACGAACCGATGGATACCGCCGGAATCGTGATTGCCGCATGCGTTCCCGTTCTTGTTCACGCCACATATATCGGCGTATTCCGCATCACGATCACTGTGGCCGTTCTGATTCTGCTCGCACTGACGGGCGGCGTGATATGGGCACGCGGTACATCACGCAAGCCACTGGTCTCACTTGCACTGACCGTGATCGGAACAGCGTACCCGTCACTCGTCGCGTACATGTATCCGATCCGCTATCACGATTACGCGGTAGGTGCGACAGCGGGAACGGTATTGTTGATGTTCCCGATCATTCTCACGTGGTCGACAGACACGGGCGCGTATTTCGTTGGGCGAGCGATGGGAAGGCACAAGCTGATTCCATCAGTGAGCCCGGCCAAAACAGTCGAAGGTGCGATCGGTGGTGTGCTCTTCGCTGTGATCGCAGCATGGCTTTATATGATGTTCCTCCTCAAGCCACTCGCGCAGCTGGCGATGCTTCCTGTCGGTCTCACTGTCTTCGCGATAATTATCTCGATCGTGGCGCAGACTGGTGATCTCGCGGAGTCGCTGTTCAAGCGTGATGCGGGGGTGAAGGATTCATCTGCTCTACTTCCCGGTCACGGTGGGATTCTGGATCGCTT
>DASUXX010000114.1:0-19235 GCA_036377755.1 Gemmatimonadaceae bacterium | reverse complement strand
AGGCGGAGCATCCTGGCGCAGTGGTCGTTTCGTATGTGAACACAACGGCGGATGTGAAAGCGGAGAGCGATTACTGCTGCACGTCAGGCAACGCGGTGGAAATCGTGAACTCGATTCCACCGGAAAAGGAAATTCTTTTCCTTCCTGACATGTTCCTCGGCGCGCACGTGCGCCGCGCGACTGGCCGCGAAAACATGCACGTGTGGATGGGTGAGTGTCACGTTCATGCCGGCATCGATCCTGAACACATCAACACGCAGCGAGCGGCCCATCCGGGATCGGAGTTCCTGATTCACCCTGAATGCGGATGTGCAACGAGTGCGGTCGAAGCGGTCTCGGCGGGAGCTGTGGACCCGGAGGGTGTTCAGATTCTCTCTACAGAGGGAATGATCAATCGGCCGAGGATCTCATCAGCGGATGAGTTCATCGTTGCAACTGAAGTGGGAATCCTGCATCGGCTGAGACGCGAGAATCCAACAAAGAAGTTCATACCTGCAAGCGATCTCGCAGTGTGCGCGTTCATGAAAGTCACTACGCTCCCCAAGGTTCTCAATTCGATCGAGAATCTGGAGCATCACATTACTGTCGATCCCGATGTAGCTGCTCGCGCGCGCAAAGCGATCGAGCGAATGATCGCGATTGGCGGGCAGAGGCCGCTCTCGCCGAAGCCCGAAACGACTGAAGATCCGGGCGAATGAGACCGCGAAAGATTGCAATTCTCGCGCAGCGCGGCCTCGGTCCCTCCGGACCGCTGCGCTTTCCATACGCGAGGTTGAAAACCGCATCCATTGTTCGGGATGCGCTGGAAGAAGATGCCGCTGGCAATGACATAACAAGTATTGCAACGATTCTCACCGAGCGCCGCGCGAGATGTCATATAGTTGCGCGGCAGCGAGGCGTGATTGCGGGAATCCCTCTCGCGCGCGAAGCATTTCGTCAGCGCGATCCCAAAGCTTCAGTGAGGACGACTGTAAAAGACGGACAGCTCGTCAATGCGGGTGATGAGGTCATGTTCGTTACGGGATCTCCGCGCGGACTGTTGTCAGCCGAGCGGGTTGCGCTCAATTATCTGCAGCGATTGTCGGGCATTGCGACGCTCACGCATCAGTTCGTCGATCTGGTGAATGGAACTGACGCGCGCATTCTCGACACGCGAAAGACCACGCCGGGATGGCGGCTACTGGAGAAGTACGCAGTTCGCGCCGGCGGTGGCATGAATCATCGCATGGATCTCGGCGCCGCGGTTCTCATCAAGGACAATCATCTTGCGGCTCTCGATGGCGATGTGGGAGTGGCCGTTCAGCGTGCGCGTGACCTCGCTCCAGGAACACCGGTAGAGGTGGAATGCGACCGGATCGAGCAGGTGCAGGCGGCTCTCGATGCACGTGCCGAGATCATCATGCTCGATAACATGTCTCCCGCGAAGCTGCGCGAGGCCGTCGCTCTCGTCGACGGGCGTGCAATTACGGAAGCTTCAGGCGGCGTCCGCATCGAGACAGTGAGAGCGATTGCCGAGACAGGCGTGGACTGGATTTCCGTCGGGGCGCTCACTCATTCCGCGAAAGCGCTGGATCTCGGTCTCGACTTCGAATGAGCGCGGAACTCGAATCGTGCGAGGTCTGCGGATCCACGAATCTGCTTCAGATCAAATGCAAAGTGATCTGTCGTAACTGCGGCGCGATTCTTCGCACCTGCTCAGATCTCTTTCACTGGGGCGGCTCCGAACAAATCTGGCGCACGAATTAGCACGAATAAAAACAACGAATCAGAAGCGGAGGTAGATAGAATGTTGTTCTGCTTCAGCTTTGTTTCTGATTCGTTTTGTTTTCGTGTGAATTCGTGCGCCAGATTTGTTCGAACCTGAGGTCGAAATCACGAGTCGTGTCGGGGCGACGTAACATCTAGAATCGCGTCGGGCACAAAGTAGCCGGCTGCTTCGCGAACGTCCGCGGCAACCGTCCGCTTCTTTGCGTCTGTAGCTTCAGACAGTGATCCTAGCGTGTCGCGATTTTCGCGAAAGCGAAGCCCTGACTCGACGCAAAAGAGATCGCAAAGAGAAATCTCACGCTCTGCGCCTTCCTCGCCATTTGCCTCGATAAGGCTTTGTGTGCGGCTGATCACGCATGCAGTCGCAAATAATTCGATCGCCATGTTGGCGAGACGCTCGAGGACGAGCTGCCTGTCGACGATATCCCTGCGGTGACGCAAGATTGCGCGATCAGTTGCCTGCCGCAGCTCACGCACGTGCTTCTCAAAAAAGTTCTTATGATCCGAAAGGCGTGGATGAAGCTTCGTCTCGAGATTTCCTGTTGCGCCGAGCATGCCTCTTATTCGCGAGCCCGCAAAGCCTGTAAGTAATCCGAGATTGCGCAGCGGCTGACGAAGCGCCGTTCCGACTTCCTTCAAGGATGCCGCAGGTCCCTGTATTCCGTTCAGCGCAATGAAGAGACGCAGGACTTCGTTGGCCCCTTCAAATATCCTGTTGATCCGGGAATCACGAAGCAACCGCTCATACGGATACGGCTTAACGAATCCCCGGCCGCCTGCGACCTGGACCATATCGTCTGCCACATCCCAGATAAGCTCACTTGCAAAAACTTTTGCGCACGCTGCTTCGATCGAGAAGTCAGCTTCTGAATTGTCAGCAAGCGAAGTGAGCACGCCAAGCATTGCATCTGCCGCGTAAGTATCCGACGCGTAGCGTGCGAGCTTGCGCTGTGTGATCTCGAAATCGGCGAGCGGATGATCGAACTGAATCCGCTTCTCTGCATATCTCGCCATCTCACCGACTATCTGCTTCGAACCTGACGTGCAGCCTGCTGCGAGAGTAAGCCGTCCGGCGTTGAGCACGTTCACCGCAGCGGTGAATCCTTTTCCAACGGCACCAAGCACGTGATCGACAGGCACCTCGAGATTCTCATATAGAAGCTCCGCCTGTGTCGATCCACGGATTCCAAGCTTCCGAACCGTGCCGAGCACTTTGAATCCAGGCATGTCGGGGCGGATGATGAACGCAGTCGATCGCATAACCGTCTCGCCGCGACGCTCCACTGGCGTTTGAGCGAATGTTGCGATCACTCCCGCACGATGCGCGTTGCCAATCCAGATCTTGTGTCCATTGAGGATCCACTTTGTACCATCATCCGATAAACGCGCCGATGTCTTGATGTTCTGCGCGTCGGATCCTGTCTCGGGCTCGGTGAGCGCGTACGCGGCGAGAGTCCGCCCGCTTGCAAGCATTGGCAGATATCGCTGCTTCTGCTCGTCGCTCCCATAAAGAACAATCGCTTTGGAGCCAAGGCCGCAGTGAACTCCGACTAATACAGCGAGCGATGGATCGACTGCGGAGATACGCTCGAAAACGCGCGCGTAGGCAGTCGCCGAGAGCTCGAGGCCGCCGTACTGCTTCGGAATTGTCAGTCCCAGCAGGCCAACACGCGCAAACTCAGCGATTACTTCCTCGCTCACCGTTTCATCTTCATCGAATCGCGGAGGATCGATGATTTTTTCTTTTTCCATCCGGTCGATCTCCCGGATCAGCCGGCGGACAGTCTCCGCCTCAGCGGGATCGCGCTTGTCGAGTGTCGAAGGGAATGGAAAAAGAAGTTCGTCGTGAACGACGCCTGCAAAAATGCCGCGTGTGAACGACGGCTTGAAATCACTCACTTTTTTTCGCTCAGTACTGGTTGACGACGCGCCCCGCGGTCTGAAGCTGCGATGCGAGCATCCTGGAGCTCGTTGCAGGCTCTTCGCACGCGTATGAACGACAAACATACGCAGTTGCACTTCCTTTGCTGGAGGCCCGTCCCTCCATGAGCGCAATTCCCTGTATGTCGGTGCCACCAGCGAGGACGAGAGACGGCACGTAATTGACCGCTGTCTCGTGAAGCATTTCCTGGAAATCCGGCTTCCCTGGATTGCCGGCAATCGCGACTTCAACCGCTCCGTGCACGGCCATGTCGAGCGCCCCGAGCAGATGACCGAATGCGCTGGGGTACCGTATCAGCGGCGTCGCGAGAGTCTCGAGCACGAATGTCGCGCGGCGCTTGAGGTCTGCATCATGTGTAAGCTCGGAGAGCCACAGCAGCAGCTCGACCGCGAGCGACGTTCCCGAGGGCATTGCATTGTCAGTCGGGTCCCTCGGCCGGGTGATGAGAGTTTCGGCGTCGCTCGGCGTATCGAAGAATGCGCCCAGCTGATCGTCCCAGAACCATTGAATCATGCTGTTCGCCAGAGCGCTAGCGCGGCGAACCCACGTGGTGTCGAATGTGAGGTCGTACAGTGCGAGGAATCCAAGGCCAACCGAGGCGTAATCCTCGAGAAACCCACCGATTCTCGATCCGTTCTTTGCCCACGTTCGCATTACACGATGGTCAGCGATCATCTCGTTGCAGAGGAACTCGCCGTTGCGAATTGCGAGGCGTGCGAAGTCCTGTCTTTCGAGAACGCGCGCCGCGACTGCAATTCCCCGGAGCATGAGCCCGTTCCAGCTTGCAAGAACCTTCGTGTCACGGCCGGGCCACACGCGCTTCGACCGCGCGGGATAAAGCGTGGCCTTGGCATCGGCGATGATTCGATCGAGCGTCTTTCGATCGACTCCGACGCGCGCTGCGGTGAGCGCAGGATCCGTCCGCACATGGAAGATATTCCCGCCTTCGAAATTTCCACCAACGGTGACGCCGTAGTATTCCTTTACGATTCGTGAGTTGGCGCCGAGGAGCTCGTCGAGCTCATGTGGAGTCCAGATATAAAACTTTCCTTCGACGCCTTCGCTGTCCGCATCGAGCGACGAATAGAATCCGCCCTCCGGTGAAGTCATCTCGCGCTCGACCCACCTCACCGTTTCTTCAGTGACGCGGCGGAACTCGTCGTCGCGCGTGGCCTGCCACAGGTAGGCTCCCATGCGGATGAAGAGCGCGTTGTCGTAGAGCATCTTCTCGAAATGAGGGACGAGCCATATCGCATCCACCGAATAGCGATGAATTCCTCCTCCTACCTGATCGTAGATGCCGCCGTGCGCCATCTTGCGGAACGTGTCGGTGACCATCTCGAGCGCGTAATCAGTTCCCGTTCTTCTCCAATACCGGAGAAGGAAGTCGAGGCTCATGGTCGGCGGAAATTTCGGCGCACCCTCGAAGCCGCCGTGCCGAACGTCGTATCGCTGCGCGAGTCCGCGGTAGGCAAACTCGAGCGCGCGTGAGTCGAGCGTGCCTTCACTGCGCGCCTGCATCTTCGCAGTCTCGTAGATCTCTCGCAGCTGGCGCGAAGTGCTTGCAACAGATTCAGGCTTGTTGCTGTACGCATCGCTGACCGCGTTGAGAACGCGCTTGAATGACGCCATTCCCTGACGCTCTTCGCGCGGATAGTAGGTTCCGCCGAAGAATGGCTCGCCATGCGGTGTGAGGAACACAGTCATCGGCCAGCCGCCGTGACCGGTAAGTGACTGCACCGCCTGCATGTAAATGCTGTCGAGATCCGGACGCTCTTCACGATCGACTTTGATGTTGACGAACTGTTCGTTCATCAGCTGCGCCGTCTCCGGATCTTCGAACGATTCGTGCGCCATCACGTGGCACCAGTGGCACGCAGCATAGCCGATGCTCAGGAGAATCGGCTTGTCTTCGAGTCGCGCGCGCTCGAGCGCTTCTTTTCCCCACGGATACCAGTCGACCGGATTTTCCGCGTGCTGAAGCAGGTACGGACTCGTTTCCTGCGCGAGGCGGTTGGGCATTTAGATCGCGTTGCGTTTACGCACCGGCCAGCTGCACAGCACGCTCGAGCACGCTTCGCTCACTCCTGAATGCCAGCGTGCTGACAGCTTCTGCAACAGGGAACCAGCGCGATTCGTTGACCTCGTTATCATGGTCTTCAACAGCGCCTGATTCATACCACATCAGGTAAAAGTTTACGAACTTGTGATATCGGATTCGTTCGCCCCCGCGGCTTGCCTGATACCAGTATTCGACTTTTTCGATGAGCTGGTCGATAGTGGCAACGACTCCGGCCTCCTCTCTGACTTCTCGAACAGCAGCGACTTCAGGTGTCTCGCCCTTGTCGACCAGCCCCTTAGGGAGCTGCCATCGCGGAGGCGATCCAACCGAGATGAGCGCGACCTCGAGACCGCCTTTGCCTTTGCGCAGGGCAGCACCTCCAGCGGAGACCTGTGTTTCTGTGCGGACTGATTTGCGCGCCTGAACCATGTGACTCCATTCGACATTAAGTTCATGCAATGCTTCTCTGGATCGCTCTTGGTGGGGCTGCAGGTAGCGTGCTCAGATATCTGGTTGGCGGCGCCGTTCAAAGATTGAGCGGCACCGCCTTTCCTGTGGGCACGCTCCTCGTGAATGTGACCGGATGCTTTGTCATAGGAGTGGTCGCCCAGCATTACATGAACACGCAGACCCATCAATACATGCGTGCGCTGCTCATCACGGGATTCTGCGGTGGCTACACCACCTTTTCAGCCTTCAGTCTCGAGACCACGGCTCTCATTCAAGGCGGCGAGCTGGGGAAAGCAGGCGCGTACGTTTTTCTGAGCGTAGTTGTATCTCTGCTCGCTACTTTTGCGGGGCTCGCGGCAGCGCGCGCAGCAGCGTAGCGATGGGTTCACACCTTCGATAATTCGATGACCGACACGACAAACACAGATCTCACTGGGTTCTTCGACGCGAACTATGCGCGGATTCGCGAAGAGCTCTTCGACTTCCTGAGAATTCCAAGCGTCAGCGCCAAGTCTGAAAACAATGCTGATGTTGCACGCGCCGCCGACTGGCTGAGGCGATCACTCGAGGAGGCGGGGCTTGAGGCAAAGATCTATCCGACGCCGGGACATCCAGTCGTTATAGGCGAGTGGAGAAACGCACCAGGAGCGCCGACGCTTCTCATATATGGTCATTACGATGTGCAGCCCGCGGAGCCGCTCGATCTGTGGACATCGCCACCGTTTGAGCCGACAGTCCGAAACGGCAACATCTACGCGCGCGGATCAGTCGACGATAAAGGCCAGCTGTTTCTGCATGTAAAAGCGCTCGAAGCGCATATAAAAACGCGAGGACGCCTGCCTGTTAACGTGGTCGTCATCGCTGAAGGAGAGGAGGAAGTCGGCAGCGACAACCTCGAGGCCTTCGTCGAATCGCAGAAGGATCTTCTCGCGTGCGATGCAGTCGTCATCTCTGATTCAGCGATGTTTTCACCCGGGCAGCCGTCGATCCTCTCATCGCTGCGCGGGCTCGCCTACTTCGAAATCAACGTTACGGGGCCATCGGTCGATCTCCATTCTGGCGCATACGGCGGTGCAGTAGTGAATCCGGCAGCCGCGCTCGCCCGGATCATTTCGACTTTTCATGATGAGAACGGCCACGTTGCGATCGAAGGATTTTACGATGCCGTCGACCAGTGGCCTGAGGTTACGCGCAGCACGATGCGCAAGCTTCCATTCGATGAATCGACGTTTCTGAAGGAGACGGGTGTTCCGGAGCTCGGAGGAGAGAAGGGCTACACGACCCTCGAGCGACTGTGGACGCGTCCGACGTGCGAAATCAACGGCCTGTTGAGTGGTTACATAGGAGAGGGTGCAAAAACGGTCCTTCCGTGCAAGGCGATGGCGAAGGTCAGCTGCCGGCTGGTACCGAATCAAACACCCAACGAGATAGTCAAGGCGATGCAGGCGCATGTGGAGAAAGTGACGCCGAAGGGTGTGACATCGAAGGTGACATACCTGCATGGCGGGAAGCCGTGGAGAGCCGAGCTCAAGGGCCCGCTGTACGAAGCGGCGCGTCGCGCGCTTGCGACAGCGTTCGAGAAAGAGCCGGTGATTGTCGGCGAAGGCGGATCGATTCCCGTTGTCGGGGATTTCGAGCGTGTGCTTGGCGCGCCCGTACTCCTCGTAGGATTCGGTCTACCCGGTGAGAATGCTCACGCTCCGGACGAATGGATCAGCGAGGAAAATTTCCGGATTGGAATGAGAGCTATGGCGGTATTTCTCGACGAATACGCCAAGGCCTGAGCGTTGAAAGATTGACGCGCTATCGCGTTCGGCGTTTGCCGTCAGGCGTTATCTGTTGTCCGTAAAACGGAAGACGGCCAACGCATAACGGCTTACGCCAAACGCGATATCGGCACATCGCCTCCTCAGTTGATTCCGATAGAGATCAGCGACTGCCTGGCTTTCCAGCGGCGGTAATTCCATTCGTACCACTGGCGATCGAACTGCCGCTTACGACCGGTGTAGCTCGAAGTGAGTGCCTGCCGGAGCTGAGATCTCGATGGCTCGGGCAAGGACGACAATCGCTCCACTAGAACAGGCACTGCATTCACTGAGAGATCGCGAGCGAGATACTTCACATCCAGCTTGCCAGTCGACGCCAGGCGCTCGATGTTCCGCTCGGCGATCCACGCCTCGTGATTCCAGTACACGAGCACCACAAAAATCAGCGTGGCGACAGTCAATGTGATACGGAAGAGGCTCGCGCGGCCCAGGTCGCGCGCGATCATGACGCCAAGTGTGACCAGGACGACGGCTATCACGATCATGTAGCATTGCGCGTAAAGCCTGGCCGTGGTGAAGCCATACGCCTGCTCGTAAAGAACAACACGATTGAATGCCGAAAACAGAAGAAGGATGACGGCGACTATCAGAGCAATCGTCGCTGCCTTGATTAAACTGTGACGCGAATCCTGTTTTCCGAATCGCTCGCTCATGAGGATCAACAGGACCGTCGCAGTTGCGACAACAGTGAGCTCGGCAAATCCGCGTCGAGCGTAATCGGCGAACGTGATTCCTGAACCGGTTATGCGGGGAAGGTTGCCGAAGAAATAGCTGAGCTGTACTGCGAGAAAGAGATAGAAGAGCAGGGCGATGCTCGTGATCAGGATGAGTCGCTCCGTTGCTCCGAGCCACCGGGTTCCTTCGTAACCTGTCGATACTGATATCGGCGGCGATGCCTCCTCTCGAGCGGCATAGCCATATGCGCCGAGGGTGATGGCGAGCATTCCAGCGAAGAAGACAATTCTCGGGATGAATTCCCAGCTCTGCAGGAGCTGAGCGATCGATTCACGCCAGCCGGCAAATACCGGATCGGCCGTCGAGAGAAGCAGCGCGAATACCACGATGACGGGCGCGGTGATGGCGATTCCGCGAACGACGGACCGCGCGCGATCCGAACGCACAAGGTGAAGTGCCTCGACTGCGCGCTTCACGGATTCGACGATCGCAGAAGCGAATGCAACTATTGGTGCAGGGATAGCGAATGCAGCGGTGATTCTCGCAATCGATGGGTTTGCTGACAGGAGCATCGACAGGGCGAGGAAGAAAATCACCGAGAGGCAGATCAGCGCGAGGATGAACTCGTCGGCGGTAACGGCGGCGCCGAGTGCAAGCACCACTGCAGCGCCGGTGGTAACGAGAATCGATGCGGGGCGGGCCGGGCGGAGAAACAGGAAGAGGCCTGCTGAAGCCGCGAGAGTCCACATGCCCCAGTTAATCCCGGGGAGTGCATCGTACATCACCCAGGTGCCAAGGGCCGCTACTGCGATTGCGGCGGACCACAGTACCACTTCGCCACGCGAATTCATATCCGGAAATTGCTTTATTCTTTTATATTGTCAAGTACTTTACGATGCAAAGTTAATGGTTACGGGTTTTTGAGGTTATGAGGTCAGGGGTCTTGATGTCCTGGCTGGCGGGTAACCCACGACCAATGACATCATGACCCAAGACCTCACGACATCAGGAACCCAAAACCCTTAACCCAAAACCCAGGACCTTAGAATCGCCAGTTTCTTATGAGGAACAGGCTCAGGACGCTCGTCGTGAATGGAGTCTGAACATCGAGCGTTGGCGTTTTCAGGATGTAGCGTGGCTGCAGGCTGGTCTCGAGACTGTAGCCGCGCAGTCCACCAAACCGGTGCTGTAGAAGGAGGCCAGGACGGCGCAATGCCGCGGGATCAGGCCGCACCTGCAGCGCGACGAACGTGTGCGACTTGATGTATTTGCCTGCCTCGATCTCGGTGCCACGCAGGAACGATCCCACATCGCTCTGCACGTCGGCCGCTGTGATATAGAAAACGTCGACGCCAAGCGAGCGTGCTGCTTCGCCTGAGAGCTGATCGGTGAGCACTCCGAGTGCAATTGCAGCAAGCTGGCGCGATGCGAGTGCCGCAGTCGCACCAACGACATTATCACCCGTCGAGAGGCCTGATCCCTCGAGCGAGATGAGCGACGACGATGTGCGGCCGAAAGCGAGATAGCTCAACAAGTCGCTCTGGGGAATCGGCGGCTGCGCATCGCTCTCGAGTGCGATCTGCGGCTTAAGAAGGGTTCCACCGACGAGGATGCGGATGTTGATCGCTTCACGCCCGGGAAGCCTGACCTCATAGCCACCGGTTATCTGGAGCGTTGGATTCAGCTCTTCGGAATTCGTGAATGTCGCTGATCCGCGATTGATCTCGAACCGCTTTGCCAGGAACCGATACTCACCGCGCTCGCTGAGCAGAACGCCGTCGAGCACAAGCGACTGCTTTGCACGATTCACGTGCACTGCGACTGGATCCTCGCTGTAAAGCTCGATGTTGTAATCGTTGGACCTGACGAATACATCCCGATCGACGCGAAGATTCACATCCATCCTGAGATTCGCGAGCAGCGGAGACTGAGCGGGGAACAGCTCGCGATCAGCCATGACCGTCGTGTCGAGAACATTGAACAGCGCAGGATCCTGCGCGCTGATCACTTTCTTTCCATCAGACTTGGGCACGTATATCACGCCATCCAGCAGTCGCAGATCACCACCGACATGCGTGTCGTTGAACGGGCCGTTGATTGCGATGTTCATGTCCGACTTGAGGTAGCCCTTCCTGTTCATCAGGACTACCGCGTCGTTAGCGAACAAATTCAGGTCGAACGACGGCGCGCGGAACGACCCGATGCCCAGGCCACCCGTGAGCGCCATTCGTCCGCCGCTCCAGGCAACGAGCGAATCGACGATCACGGTATCGCCCATCATTCGCACGGAGCCATTGATGTTCTTCAGCGTGACACCAAGCTGATTCAGTTTCGCCTGCGCGCTGTCGAGCTTCAGCTCACCCGCAAGCTCAGGGTGATTGAGTGTGCCCTTGATCTTGAAATCCGCTGTGGTACGGCCCTTCACATCCGACACGTACTGGCTGAATTGCGGAATGAGATCCATCGGAAGGCTGTCGGCCCGAACTGCAAGATCGATCTGCCTGTCACGCGGCAGGCGCGATCCGGTCACGCCCCTGAATGCGAGATTGATTGGAATTGTTCCCTGTGCGGTCAGAAACGCAGGCTGACCAGCGCGCATGGCATCGGCGCGCCCGGTGAGAGTCTGGTTCGCATAGCTCAGGGTCCCGTGGACTTCGGGAATTGCGGTCCCGTTGTAAATGAAATTCTGAGTTCCAAACGATCCGGTGAACGTTGGATTCTCCGCCGTACCGCGAGCTTTCACATCGAGTGAAACGAGTCCGCGTGCGTTGATGTCGCTCTCGAGAAGCGAGATGACGTCTTCGACTGCGAAATTGTCGACGGCGAGCTCGACGTCTGCATTTCCTTCCTTTGGAATCAGGCCGTTCACGAAGATCCGGCCGTTATGCTGATTCCTCAGCTCGAGTCGATCGACATCGACGCCAGCCTGACCCCAGTGAATCTGCGACGGTCCTGTTGACGCCCACACAGTGCTGTCGAAGCGCAGCTGCATGCGATTCAACCGCAGATCATTGCGCACCTTGTTCAGTGTGTAGTCCGCATTGAGCCCATACACATTCTGCGCATTCTGCACCACAGTCAGCTCGGCAGTGCCCTGCGGCTTGGTGTACGTGACGCGCGTGTGCACGCTGTCGAGGTCGAATCCGCCGGCAATTACATGTCCCGCATCCGCCGTGACATCGAGATGTGATTGAGGCGTCAGCGCGTTAGTCCAATCGTATTGCGCGCTGAATCGCGCAATGCTGTTGCCTCGCGCGACGATGTTCGAGCCACTCGCGGTTCCCTTGAGGCCGAAACTCTTGATGTTGCCCGTCGCAATTCCATCAGCGAAGAGTGAACCGGACAGCTGGCTCTTGTTGATTGCCTGCGGAGTATCCACCGGCGCGAGCGTTGGCGGAGCTTTTCCAAGCGCGGCTCTCTCGACTTCTGTCGCCTTTGCAACGCGAGCCGAATCTTCGCGCACTTTCGCCAGCCTTCCGGACAGAATTCCCGGCCGGGGCTGGACGATACCCGTGTCGGGAGGAGGAAACAGCGACGCGAGCCGTCCGAGCGAATCGACTGCTACATGATAGCGAAGCTGTCCTGTTGTTCCAGCCGCAAGGCCGAATGTGCCGCTCGCGGTTGCAACGCCCTGCGGAATCTCCACCGCAAGAGTGTCGACACGAGCGATTCCATTCGCAGCGGCAAGACGCACCGTCGCGGACGAGATCGACATCGTGTCGTATGTCGACGATTGAATGTCAGCAGCAATGGTCGCACGCATGGTCGCGGGATCAAACCCGCGCCCACTTGCGGATCCGGTCGCATTGACGGAAGTGCGCGGTGCCTTTGCGATGATCGTGTTTGCGTTGAACAGCTTCGCGACGACATCGACGTCGTAACCTTTCTCGCGACTCGCGAGATCGAGTTTGCCCGTGATGCCGAGTGAGCCGCCGTCGGAGAATGCAAGATTCGACCGGACTGCGAGGTTACCCATCGTGCCAGTCAACCGCACCGGTCCGGTCGCAACGCCGCGTAACCCTGCTGACGGGAAGAATCGGCCCGCGGTGACGAGCGACAGAGGATGTAACTGAGCGTCGACGTCGAACCAGCTTAAAGTTGTCTGTCGTCCTGATGCGAATCGCGCTGTGCCTGTGCCGGTGATATGAGACACCGCGCCGCGATCGACGTGCGTTATATCGGCACGGGCTGTCATTCTCGTATCGGTAGAACCGTTGAGCACCGCCGTGCCCGTCAGCGTTCCATGAATCGGAAGTGTCGGTGAGAAATCGCGTGCAAGGTCAACCTGCACCGGTTTCATCGTAAGACGCAGATTCGTTGCGCGGAAATCTCCGTCGCCAAACCCAACATGACCGACTGCGAGAACACGATTATGTCCCGCGCGCCGATCGTTGAAGTTGAAGTCACCATCCACTGCGAGATCGCGCTGGTTTCCATCGAGCTTTGCCCTTCCGGAAAGAATCCCCGATCGCGGCGCTTTCACTGAAGGGAACATCTGCTCGATCAATCTCGTGTCGAGATTGTTGAACCTCAGGTTCGTGTCGTGAACACTGAATTCCTCGGCGACTGTTACGCCAAGGTCGCCGGCGAGATGTGCGTCGGCGATGCGAACATCTGCATTGCGGGCGATATAGATGCTCGTGTCGCCAACCCAGTCCATCGCGAAGTCGAGGCGTCCTGAGCCGCGCTCAGGAATTCGCGGATAGATCCACCGAAGGTCTGCTGTTGCGACTGGATCTCCGTGCGCACGAAGAGTGAGATCGTTGCTCGCAATGGTGTAGCGACCACTGCCTTTGAGATTGCTCGAAGGCAGCTGGACCTTCACATCCTGCCACCAGACCGAGTCGCTCGTGAAATCAAATCCGCCAATCAGTGATTTCACCGTTACTGCAGGCGGGCGGAATGGCTCGGCGATCATGTTCATCGACGCGACATCGGCTCGATGCGTCTTGAAATTCGGATCAGCGAGGCGAAGCAGCGGCAGCTGCGCATTGATGCGATGGAACTTCGATACTTTCTGATATCCGCCGGGAACTTCGATGATCGCGAGCCTTCCGTCCGGCCCTAGAGCTTCGCGAATTGCATCGTTCTTTCCCGGACCGGTGAGACTACTCTCCGGTTCCCATGGCGAGCGGACAGTGAGATCGGCGTCTACGAGCGTGACATCTGTAAACCGGACCCACGACCCCCACTTTGTTTTCTTCGGACCCGTCGCCGTCACCGTGTCGCGAGGGAAGATTCGCTCGAAATTCCACTTTCCTCCCGGCGGACGATCGAGAACGATTACCGCATGCACCAGCTTGACGTCGTCGAAGTCGATCCTGCTGCCGATCAGCGATCTCAATGCATAGCGAGCCGAGGCTTGATCGGCTTTTACGAATGGAGCGCCGGCGCTGTCAGTGATGCTCAGGTCATGAAGCGTGAACCCCTTGAGGAGATTTCCGCTGACTTTGCCGACCTTGATGATTCCGTGAGTGTTTCCCTGGAGGATCGCAACGATCCGCTTTCGGACCTGTTCGCGTCCCCAGTCAGTGTTGGAAAGCGTGTACACACCGATCACAAGAAGAAGCGCGACGATTACGATCGCTGCGAAAAAGCGGATCAGCGCCTTCTTCACTAGAACGCCTCTCCGATCGAGAGGTGAAGGACAAGTCGGTCCCAGAAGCGGCGGCCTACCCTGAATGAGCGGCGCTCGTTGAGAGTGACGAGCTCAGTCCGCCCATTCACTGTTTGTTCAGTAACCACCGGGAGATTTTCGGCACGCCCGGGATTAATTCCAAAGTCGATACGAATTGGTCCCACAGGGGAGAGATAACGTGCGCCAAAGCCGGGAGTGATTGCAGCCTTGCTCCGTGGAAGATTACTGTCGATGCGCTGTGACACGTATCCTGCATCGGCGAAAACAGCACCAATGATCTGCCGCCAGATCGGGAAGCGGAACTCAGCGCTGGCTTCTGCTACGACGTTGCCACCAAGTGGCCGCGCTTCAAAATCAGTGATCTCGATTCCGGATGCATTCGGATCGCATGTGGTTATTGCAACATCTTCAGTGCAGCCGGGATCCTTGCGGCGAAGTCTGTCTGCGGGAATCGTGAGCACCCTTGGTCCAAGCTGATTCTCGCCGTATCCGCGGACCGATCTCGAACCACCCGAATAGAATCTCTTTCGCGGATGCAGCAGTCCCGCGTCTCCTTCGACCCCGAGCGCGTCAGCGGTGCTCTGCAAGGCATTCACCCAGCCAAGACGGATATGTCCGGCAATTGCGCCGCGCTTGCGGATAGGACGATATGCTGCGACGTCACTCGTTGCGCGATTGTACCTGTAATCCGAAATGGTGAATGCAGACGCGTGCTCGAGAGAAGCCGACCCGCGGTATCCTTTGGTCGGAACGAGCGGATCGTTTGCACGGTTGACTGATGCCGTCAGAGCCAGCGGTGACAGCCGGTTCCGCGAACGCAGTGCATTGAGCGTAGGATCGTCGCACACTCCGTAATTGATGCAGAAGTAAACATCGCCCGCATCAACGCGCGTGAGCTCGAATCGATAGTCGAGACTTACCGGCGCTCTCTCGCGCACTTCACGCGTGAATGTGAGACTCGTTCCGAATCCCTTATCGATGTAGATGCCCGGCGCGCTCCGCCTGTGACCGAAGACACTGAATGCGAGCTGATTTGCCTGCGACTGAAACCACGGATGGCGGAAGTTCAAGCTCGCGTTGTACGTCGGCGCGAAGTATCTCGAGCGCTGGTCGATGATTCCCGCCATCTGATCGCGGAAAATGAATCGTCCGTTCAGTGACCGAGCGAGAAGGTTGCCAACTACTCCGTTGAGCTCCAGGCGGCGCGCGCCCCCGAGGAAGCTGTAATGGGTGAAGCGGCCGTCGACCTGGAAGAAATCGACAGTGTTGAATCCAACACTGACACGACTCTCCCGCAGCGGCGCTTCGACAACGTTGACAATGATCACCTTCGACGAATCGCCCTGTCTCGGGATCTCGATCGCTGCGCGCTTGAACAGGTTGGATTCGTAAAGTGCGCGCTGGCTGCGGAGCAGATCCGATCGCCGGAAAATATTTCCTGGCTTCAGATACATCGATCGAAGGATCGTGGCTGTCTCGATGTGCTCGTTGCCTTCGACCAGAATGTCGGAGACAGTCGCCTTCCATCGCGGATCGAGCGCGATGTCTACGGTTGCCTGTCGCGATGCGCTATCCAGAATGACCGTCGTATCGACGAGTGCGTCCGCGTAACCCTTGTCCCACATCCGCTGGGAAAGGAATGCAACGCTCGAGTCCAGCTTCAGGAGATTCAGCGGTGTGTTGACCTTGAGAACAACCCGATCGGCAATCTCGCGGTCACTCAGGACCGGCTTTGTCTGAGTCACTGTGATCGTGTCGACAAGCGTCGGCGGGCCTTCAGTCACGTTGAAGGTCACGTTCACGTGATTGTTCGACTTCTTCGCCACGACTGTGTCGACTTCGGTCTCGCGGTATCCGCGCTTCCAGTAAAACACACGAGCTCTCAGGACATCGCGCTTGAGCTCCTCGTGATCCAGAAAGCGCCGGGTATACACGTAGTGCGCATGCGTGATCAGGCACAGCGGATAGAGCAATACGCTCGCGCAGTCGGAATCGTCGGTCGAAAGACTCTTCGCGAGCTCCTGTTTGTTGAGCGCTTTGACCCCCTTGAACGCAAGGCGGTCTATCTCCTGCTTAGGAGGTTCTGTGGATACCGGCTGAGTTGTCTGGGAGGCGAGACTTCCCGGAAGCAGGAGCAGGGCTACTGCCAGTCCGGAGAGCCAGCCTTTCAGGGGGCACTCCATGTCCCGCCATATGAGCAAGGGGCGGGCCCATAAAAGAGCCTGCCCCCGTAGGTCATAGCCCTTCGAGCAGGGCGTCGTTACTCGATGTGTTGGCTATCCTCTTTATCAGCCACTCCATGGCCGAGGAGGAGGGCATCTGCTGGAGCCCCCGCCTGAGGGTGTAGACATGCTCGAGCTGGTCCGGGCGGAAGAGCTTGTCCTCGCGCCGGGTGCCACTCGTCCCGATATCGATAGCCGGGTAAATGCGCTTCTCGGCGAGAGACCTGTCCAGCTTGATCTCGCAGTTACCGGTTCCCTTGAACTCCTCGAAGATCACGTCGTCCATACGCGAGCCGGTCTCGACGAGGGCGGTAGCGATGATCGTGAGAGATCCGCCGCCATGCTCAGGAGCGACCGAACGGGCAGATCCAAAGAATGCCTTTGGCTTTGCCATAGCGGTTGCATCGAGACCGCCGCTCAATGTGCGGCCCGTTCCGCGCTCGACCGTGTTGTATGCGCGAGCCATTCTCGTGATGGAGTCGAGCACGATGACGACATCCTTGCCAAGCTCGACAAGACGCCGCGCTCTTTCGAGGACCATCTCGGTCACATCGGTGTGACGCGCAGCCGGCATGTCAAAGCTCGATGCCACGACTTCACCGTAACCCCACGTAATCATCTCGCTGACTTCTTCCGGGCGCTCATCAACGAGCAGCACGAGCAGAACAGCTTCGGGATGATTTACCGCAACTCCTTCGACGATTGCCTGAAGAAGCATTGTCTTGCCAGCGCGAGCCGGTGCGACAATCAGGGCGCGCTGCCCGTATCCGATCGGTGCAATGAGATCGATCGCGCGGCGTGTGAGCTCAGGTCCGCCCTTGGCGGGACGGCCGGTCTCGAGCTTGAGTTTCCTATCGGGATATGACGCGATGAGAGCGCCGAAATCAGGACGACGAAGGGCAGTTGCCGGATCACCGCCATTTACCTGAGTGATCTCTGCCACGACGTTGCGTCCGCGCTGGTCGCGGCCTGTCGTCGCGAACACATTGTCACCGCGGCGAAGGTTATGCTGACGAGCGAGATTCGGCGGCACATATGCATCCTGGGGATCGGACAGGTAGCTGTTGATTGCGCGGCGAATAAACCCGCCATCGCGTGATGGATCGTACCATCCCATCGTTTCGCTGTCGGGAACGATCGGAGCCATTGGCTGCCGCGGTCCCTGATCGCCGCGTGGACCGCGATTGTTGCGGCCGCGTCTCTGATTGCGACCTCTGCCTCTGTCGCGCCGGTCGTTACGGCCGCCTTGCTGATAGCCGTGCTGGCGATGGTGATGCTGCTGATTGCCGCCCATGTTGTTGTTGTAGGCGGGCGGCGCCATTCCCTCTGCGGATTCCGCAGGAGGTGGCGGAGTATCTACCGGTGAGGGCGGCGTCCGCTCGTCCATTCCATCACCGCTCATGTCGTTCTGCGACCTGGGAGCATCGATGCTCTCGGTGTCCTCTGATGCTGATTCCATTGGCTCGCGATACGGGTCAGCATCTCCGTATGGCTCGTTGGCACGCGGTCCGGATGGACGTGGACCACGGCCGCGACGAAAGGGACGTCGGCGTTCGTTCATCAAATTGTGGTGTGGCGTAAAAAAGTAGCGCGACTCGCTGTTGCGGACGATCGCGGTTCGAACTCACGCGACGAGCTGCAACTGATTTCTCTCATTATGCGCGGCTTATAGCGCTGCGCTGGTTCAGGAATGGTACACCCGACCGCGGAACTTGTCCAGCAACCGTTTTGCATTTGGTATTATTTCACAAGGCGTTTTAACCGGAGCAGCCAACTGTCAGACCCGATTGCCGATCTCGAAAGAGACGTAGAACAGAATCCAGACGACGCGAAAAAGCTTGTTGCACTCGCGAATGCATACTGGCTCAGCGGACGCGGTCCCGAGCCTGTCGGCGACCTCGCGTCACGAGCAATAGCTGCTGATCCCGACAACAGGGCCGGGTGGCACCTGTGGGCACTTTCCGAATCAGATCCCAGACAGCGACTCGGCAGGTGGCAGCAGGTGTCGCAGCGTTTTCCATCTGACGATCTGGCACGGGCAAACGTTGCAGACAATGCGGCAGCGCTTGCGGGCGCGGAGCACGATTACGATGCGCTCGACCTTGCTATCGCGACCTACGAGCAGCTTTTATCGACCGCTACGCAGCGTGAGCAGCGCGATGCGCTCGACGCCGCCTTGAGAAGCCTGAGAGGGTGGAAATTTTGAGTCACGATCATGAAGCGGGCGGCTCGCTCGAAGAATTCCGCAAGTTTCGAGAGCGAATGAATTCCGAGATACTCGGCGAAAACAATCTCGTGATCAATCGCTTCTTTGCGCTCGACACGCGCACATATGAAGCGGGCGCGCTCGATGTAAAAACGAAAGAGCTCCTGGGCCTCGTCGCATCACTCGTACTGCGATGCGACGATTGCGTGACATATCATCTTGTTCGATGCGCTGAAGAAGGAGTTACGCGTGACGAGATGTTCGAGTCGTTGTCGATCGGACTGGTTGTCGGCGGGTCAATCGTGATACCGCATCTGCGGAGAGCAGTGGATCGGTGGAATGAGCTCTCTTCTAAACCGTAGCTGTGTTCGGGTCAGGCCTTGCGAGCAGTATTCAACACTGGGAACTGGGATTGAGAACTGGAAACTGAGAACTCGTAACTGGAAA
>DASUXX010000113.1:0-2261 GCA_036377755.1 Gemmatimonadaceae bacterium | reverse complement strand
CTGCTTCACGATCGACGGCGACACGCTGCAGGACCAGTCGGTGACGGTGCGCTTCCGCGATACACAAGAGCAGCAGCGCATCGCTTTGCACAATGTGCGGCCGTTTCTGGCGGAGAAGATCGGCGGCTGACGCTGGCCGAGAATCGGTGGCTCAGACTTCGTTCGCCTGAGGAGTCGGCTGACTGTCAGCGTTTGCTGATGCGCTTTCGCGAGCGCGGCCGAGAGCCCAACTTTGCAGCTGTTCGCGAGGTCGGTTGCTTGTCTTCTACGAACAGCATCTCCGAAGGGTGGAAGCGTTTCTGCGTGGCTACGCGACGCTCGGTGAGCAGACCGCGCGCGACCAGATCGTTGAGATCTGCGCGCGCGGTCATGTAGTGCACAGCGTGCGAATTTTGGTGTCCCTCGATCGTCTGTCCTTCGTTCGGACGCCGAATTGCATGTTCGAGAACCGAGCGCTGCCGGTGGTTGAGTTCGGCAAACGTAGAGATGCGAGTTGCTAGAGCTTTTAGACGTGCTGCGCGGCGATGTAAGTGTTCAATGAGCTCCTTGTGCGCCGCTTGTAGGACGCCGAGCTGATGAAGCACGAAGTAAGTCAGATCCTCGCCATCCGTTTCCGTATACGCAAACGCCAGGTAATAAGCATTGGGACTGCGTTCGATCGGACCTGAGATCGAGAGAAATTCCGCCACTTCGTAGTCGTGACGCAGCATGCACCAATAGAAGAGAGCGCGGGCGATGCGTCCATTTCCGTCGCGAAACGGATGCTCGTAGCCGAGCCAAAAGTGCGTGATGATCGCGCGCACGATCGGGTGAATGAACAGCTTCGTTTCGTTCGTCGTGTCGTTGGCAAACGAAAGCAACTGTTCGACCCGCTCTCGTAGACCTTCCGCGGGGGGCGGGCGATACCAGACGTTGCCTTCGACGTCCTCCACGATGACGTTGTGTTCCACGCCGCGAAACTGGCCCTCCGCACCGGGAATCTCGAGTGCTCCCTGACCGAGGATACGGTGCAACTCGAGTAGGTGGTCGACGGTGAGCTCCTGCTGGTCCTCGTGCAGTTCGCGCAATCGCTGCATGGCTCGCAGGTTGTTCAGAATCATGTGCTCATCGCGGGTGGTCGGCTTGCGAGCTTCGCGGAGCATCTTCTGTGCTTGCTCTCGGGTCGATGGGCGCGCGCCTTCGATCTCACTCGAGCTGATGGCTTCTTCTATCAGTTGCCGAACGCGATATTCTCGCTTGGCCTCTCTGTCTCCCAATGCCGACAGGATCTCCTGCCCAATGTCCATGCGATCGAGCTGGTGAAGAGCCTGCTGAATCCGCGGCAGAGGCACGAACGAGAAGGGGCGCCCGTATGTCTCCATGAGCGAAGCGACGGTTTGCGCTGCTCGTCGTCGGCTCATGCGCACCCCAAACCACCACTGCTCGCGCGTCAGGCCCTCCGGAGGCTCGCGATAGCGAAGCTCGTCCCAATGGAGGTAACGCCCGTCGGGCAATGATGGCCCCAAACCGATGAGTCGCATGGCGATGTCGGAGTTGAGCCCCTCGCGGATTGCACTCGTATCGGGCGGGATAGTCGGGAAGCGCATCTTTAGTCGTTTCTGCTTCTTATAAATGTATCGCTAAATTTAGCGAAATCCATTTTTTATAAAAAGGTGACCAAAAAGGATTCGCGATCCGCAAAAAACGTATAACTATCAAATAGATATGATTCGTTAGAAACAAGCTACAAGTCGACAACTCGGGAAACCTTCGACTTACAGCGAACGAATGTACGTCGAGCTCCTTGGACTCCTATCGGCTCCGTGGCGGGGTAGCGGACAACGGAGCCATTGCTCAAGGGCTGTTAAAGGCGAAAGCCCCACCTTGCGGCGGGGCCTTGCAACGACATGACGAGTTCGCTCAGGGTGCGAAAGAGAGGACTCGAACCTCCACGGGTGTTACCCCACTGGAACCTGAATCCAGCGCGTCTGCCAATTCCGCCACTCTCGCGTTTGTCGTTCCCCGGCTAAGGGGCGGCTGAGATATCCGCTTACACGTCGCCTGTCAAGCGCGACCGAGGCCGCAAGGTTTTCATACCCACGCAGAGCGCTGCGAGGGTCGCGAAATTGGGGGCCGCGGCTTTCTGGCGATAATTCGAGATATTGGCCGCTCAAACCACGGAGGTATGCGCATTGCATCGGACTCCTCTCGCCATGGCATCGCGCCAAACCCGACACGGTTACACACTCGTCGAGCTGATGATCGTCGTCTCGCTCATCGGC
>DASUXX010000112.1:0-2196 GCA_036377755.1 Gemmatimonadaceae bacterium | reverse complement strand
ACTTCGCTGCAGAAACAAAGCGCATCACGGGCGGCTCCGGCGTGGACGTCGTTTATGACTCCGTCGGCAGGACAACTTTTCATTCGGGGCTCGACATTCTCAAGCGCAGGGGAATGATGGTGTTGTTTGGGCAGTCCAGTGGTCCAGTTGCGCCGCTCGACCCTCAGGTTCTGAATCAGAAAGGCTCGCTGTTCCTGACTCGTCCTACGCTTCACCACTACACGGCAACGCGTGACGAATTACTCTGGCGCTCATCCGAGCTGTTCGCGTGGATAGAAAACGGCGAGCTGGATGTCCGCATTGGCGCTGAATTCCCGCTCGAACAGGCTGCCCTTGCGCATGATGCGCTCGAGGGGCGACATACTACGGGCAAAGTGGTGCTTCGCGTTACGAACTGAAACA
Organism: Gemmatimonadaceae bacterium; assembly: GCA_036377755.1. GTDB lineage: Bacteria > Gemmatimonadota > Gemmatimonadetes > Gemmatimonadales > Gemmatimonadaceae > UBA4720. The sequence goes on along the minus strand of DASUXX010000112.1, from coordinate 1,794 downwards.
TCAAACCAGAACTCATGACCGACAACGCGCGCTGGGTGACGTCTCGAATTGGACGAAGCGGATTTCATACGAACATCAGCAGCGGTGGGCATCATCTCATCGCCGATGAGCCTGTCCCCGTTGGCGGAACCGATCGCGGACTCACGCCGTACGAGCTTCTTCTTTCGGCACTTGGCGCGTGTACCGCGATGACGCTGCGCATTTACGCCGATCGTAAAGGATGGGACCTCGAATCTGCGACCGTTCAATTGAGATCAGCGAGATCGCACGAAAAAGACTGCGAGGAATGCGTGGACCACAAAGTCGGCATCGGCGTCATTGAAAGGCGCCTCGGTTTTGAAGGAAGCCTGACTGAAGAGCAGCGGCAGCGACTCACCGAGATCGCCGACCGCTGCCCTGTAAAACAGACACTCGAGCGCGGGCTGATCATTCAGCCCGCCACGAGCTGAACCCCTACGCAGTCTTCAGCACAACCTTCATGCAGTCGTCCTGCTTCTTGTTGAAGATGTCAAAGCCAACCGGAGCGTCATCGAGATTCATCTTGTGCGTGATGACGAAGCTCGGGTCGATGTCCCCATTCACAATGTGCTGAAGCAATGGCTTCATGTAGCGATGAACGTGACACTGTCCGCTCTTGATGGTGAGTGAGCGATTCATGAGCGCTCCCATCGGGAACTTGTCGATGAAGCCGCTATAAACACCGATCACTGAGACAGTGCGACCGTTGCGGCACGACATGATCGCGTGACGCAGCGCATTGGGTCGATCGTTTTCCCACCGCATTGATTGCTTCGCCTTGTCATACAAGCCTTCGATGCCCGGCGCATGTGACTCCATGCCGACCGCGTCGATGCAGCCGTCAGGACCGACGCCGCCCGTCAGCTCTTTCAATGCTTCGAGTGCATTCGTCTCTTCGTAATTGATCGTGACGTCTGCGCCGGCTTTCTCGCGCGCCATTCTCAGTCGATATGGGAACCTGTCGATTGCAATTACGCGCTCCGCACCGAGAAGCTTCGCGCTCGCGATTGCAAACTGACCAACAGGGCCGCAGCCCCACACTGCGATGGTGTCACCTGGTGCGATATCGCACATCTCCGCACCCATATATCCGGTTGGGAAGATGTCCGTGAGGAACAGCACCTGATCGTCGCTCAAATCTGCCGGGACTTTCATCGGACCGATATCAGCGAACGGTACTCGGGCGTATTCCGCCTGGCCTCCTGCATATCCGCCGAGAAGATGTGAGTATCCGAAAACCCCGGAGCAATGATGACCAAGCATCTTGTCCTGCATCCACGCATTGGGATTGGAGTTCTCGCACAGTGACCACATGTCGTGCTGGCAGTTCCAGCATTGCCCGCATGCGATCGGGAAGGGAACTACGACGCGGTCGCCGATTTTGAGATTCTTTACCGTTTTTCCCACTTCGACGACTTCGCCCATGAACTCATGGCCGAGGATGTCGCCCTTTTCCATCGTCGGCATGAAGCCGTTGTAGAGATGAAGGTCAGATCCGCAGATCGCCGTCGACGTGATCTTTATGATTGCATCGTTCGAGTTGAGAATTTTCGGATCGGGAACGTTCTCAACCGATAGATGTTTCGGTGCCTGCCATGTGTTAGCTCTCATGCGCGTGCCTCCAGCTGTTTTCTCGATGGCGGCTGCGCGGGATGCATTCCCGGAACCGCCGTCGCATCTGATTTGACCACTTCACCGATCTCGATCAGCTGCTTGAATCTCCTGAGGTCATTCATCAGCTGCGTCTTGGGAATCATCGAGAACAGCTTTCCGATC
>DASUXX010000111.1:0-8793 GCA_036377755.1 Gemmatimonadaceae bacterium | reverse complement strand
AGCCGTTGCAGCAGCTTTCATCGCCGTCCTGATGTCATCACCGGCAAGTAGGCGCGAGAAATACGTTGCGCCCCAGACATCGCCGCAGCCGGTTGGATCGCCGCCTTTTAGATCTCGTGCCGGAGCGGACGGGATCAGCTCCGTTCGTAGCGTGCCCGTGCGTGGTGAAATGGCCCCTCGCTCGAGATCGGACAGTCGATCGAAACCCGGTGCAGCAAAGTAGACCGCACCTTTTTGCCCGAGCGTCACATTCAGAACGCTGACCCCGGAGCCCATCGCGATTGCAGCAAGCTCGAGTGGATCCGACGCCATCATCGACATTTCATCTTCGTTGACCTGAACAATGTCGAAGCACCGGAACCATCCCGGCGCATTCGGCAGGGGTTGAAGCGTTCGCATTCCATCGGGTTGAACCGCCAGTAACAACGAATGCATGTCGCAGTAGATCGGACCCTTGAAATGAGCGCGAATGTGCTGCGCAACCTCGAGATCGAGCTCGAACCCGCTGATGAGATTGATGTGAAGCGCGTCGAGATCATTCAACAGCGGTTTGAGCCCAAGCCATGTCCATGATGGCACGCCGCCCGTCAGCTTTTCACAACGGCGCTCCTCGCTCATATAATAGAGGTTGACGCGATTGTTCTGCTGGGGAACTTCGATCGGCGCCCCGTCAGGTGCGATCTTTTTCAGGCTATGCAGAAACTCCCGCGACTCGCGGGCGAGATCGGAGCCGACCTTGATGATCGGCACAATCTCCCAGTCATCTGGCAGCGCAGCGTCGAGTGCGCCGAGGGCGTACGTAATTCCGCCCCACTCTTCCACGGGCAGCTCGCGCGGATCGCGGCCGTGGATGATGTCCCACACAAAACTTCCAATTACGCCAAGGCGTTTCTTTCGGTCCGTCATCGTGCTATAACGTAATCAGCGCTCACTCTCAATTGTGTGGATCGACTATGACTCTTCCTGGTAAAAGCGTCGTTTGTATTGCCGCTGCTGCTCTCCTCGGATGTGCATCGGGCGGGACGACAAACACTGCGTCGTCTGGAGTGGCTGAAAATACCGGGCGTCCCGGCCTAGTCGTGCTCGTTGTAGTCGATCAGCTGCGCGCCGATCTGCTCGACCGGTACGGCGACCTTTTCACTGGCGGATTCAAGCGACTGCGCACTGAAGGACACTCGTACGTGAATGCATCCCACGCTCACGGAGTTACGGTTACTGCTGCAGGACATGCAACGCTTTCGACTGGGTCGTTTCCCAGCCATCACGGCGTCATCGCCAACGCATGGGCCGAGAAAGCTGGAGATCGGTGGGTTACCGTGGAGAACATCCAGGACACCACGGTAAAGATCATTGGTTTTCCAAACGAGACAGGCGCATCACCCGTGCACCTGATGCGGAGTGGATTAGCTGAATGGGTGGCGAATTCGAATCCTGCGTCTATAGTCGCGTCGATTTCGGGGAAAGATCGCGGAGCGATTCAGCCCGCGGCGCACGCGAAGCGCGGCTATGTCTACTGGTTCGAAGGTGTCTTCGGCCGCTTCGTCACGTCGACGTACTATCGCAAGAGCGATCCATCGTGGGTGACTCAGTTCAATTCGACGGTGATTCCGAAATACCGCGCTGACAGCGTGTGGAACTTGAGTGTTCCGGCATCAGCGCGCAGTCGTGCGGATCGTGACAGCTCCACAAACGAAGCTGATGGCGTGAACATCGTGTTCCCTCACCGCTATGCATCGCGTGAAGGTGCGAATGTCGACTACTGGGTGTGGTTCGAAAACACACCGGCCGCTGACGCTTTGACTCTCGATATGGCAGAGCAGGCGGTGACATCGCTTCAGCTCGGCCGTGATGCAGCTCCAGATTTTCTCAACGTCTCGCTTTCGGTCACAGATCGTGTCGGACACAGGTTCGGGCCGCTGAGTCTCGAGCAGATGGATAATCTCATCAAGCTCGATCGCGAGCTCGGCGAATTCTTGACCTTCCTCGACAATCATGTTGGCAAAGACCGATACGTCGTTGTGCTTTCAGCCGACCACGGAGCGCTGGATGCTCCGGAGGATCTGGTTGCTCGTGGCGAATACGGACATCGCATCACTCCCGCGGAGAGCAAGACGCTTGATTCGCTGCGTGCAATTGCAGATGCGAACCCGGACAAGAAGGCCGCAGCGCGTACGCTTGTTGCCGAGCTGAAGAAGCTGCCGATAATTGGAGATGCATGGACAAAGGAAGAGCTCGCGGCGGCGCAGTCGGACAGCTTTGCAGTGTTGATGCAGCGCTCGATGTATCCCGGCCGGGAATCAGGAAGATTCAGCAGACAGGGTGTTGAGTTCCGCTACGTCCCGGGAGTGTACGCTGCCCCGCGTGGGAGCGGGCACGGACAGCCGTACTGGTACGATCGCCACGTGCCTTTGATTTTCATGGGAGCGGGAATTCCTGCGGGCAACGATCCTTATCCGGCGCGGACCGTGGACTTCGCTCCTACTGCGGCGGCGATACTGGGGATTCAGTATCCGTCGAATGTAGATGGGAAACCGCTATCAGGGATTGTGTCGCGATAGAGAGTCTGAGCGATTTTTGCGCACGAATTACACGAATAAAAACACGAATTAGAAACGGGGCACGGCTTACCGTCGTGCCCCGTTTCTAATTCGTGTTTTTATTCGTGTAATTCGTGCGCAAAAATCGCTCAGACTCTCTATCGCTCAAAGATCTCCGAGTGTCTGCGCTCTGAACGTCGCAACAGCTCCGACAACTCCTGCAGACAATGGAAGTGCACCGGGCACAATGCGGCACGCTTCAACCGACGGCTTGAATGCGCGACGGCGCACTTCAGCGCGCAACGGATCGAATAACAGATCGCCGGCCTGTGTCACTCCGCCAGCAATTACAAAAGTGTCGGGATTGAAAACGTTCAACAGGTTCGAGATGCCGACACCGAGAAAGTGGGCAGTATCACGCACGACTTCGAGCGCAACGCGATCTCCCTTCTTTGACGCTTCGAAAACCGTCTGCGCTGTTATGCGAGTCACATCGCCGTCGACCAGTGATGGAAGGATTGAATCGGAATCGACTTCGAGAGTCTCTCTCGCGCGCTCCGCGATTGCGGGGCCGGACGTGTACGCCTCGAGACATCCGTAATTACCGCATTTGCAGCGACGTCCGGTTGAATCAATGGTCGTATGCCCAATCTCGCCGGCAGCATCGGATGCGCCGTGATAAAGCTTGCCGTCGAGAATGAGACCACCACCGATGCCAGTGCCTATGGTCAATCCCACGACATTGCGCCCGCCTTTCGCTGCGCCGCACCACCATTCGCCAAGCGTTGCGCAGTTGGCGTCGTTGTCGAGCGTAGCGGGAAGGTTCACCCGCTTGGACACTTCATCGCGAAGAGGGAAGTCGCGCCACCCGAGATTCGGCGTGACGATTACGACTCCGCGCGCGCGGTCCAGCGGCCCAGGTGACCCGATGCCAACGCCGAGAAAATCGCCGCGCTCCGCGCCGGTTTCCTGCCGTGTCTGCGTGATCACGTCTTCGACGAGCGCGCCGATGCGATCCACGACTGCCTCAGCACCTTCTTCGGCGCGAGTCGGCACCATGCGCATAGCAATCTCGCGCGTGCCATCCGTAGGCATTGCGCCCGCTGCGATGTTGGTCCCGCCAAGATCGATTCCTACAATGAACTGCTCCCGTACCGTCAAATGTCAGCTCGCGCGCGATAGGGTTAGTGCCGTGAGATCCAGGACGTCGTCTGAGGAAACTTCGCGCATACATCGCCAATGTCCAAGCGGGCACTGCTGAGGACCGTGCCTGTCGCACGGCCGGCACGCAAGGCCATCGACACCGGCAGTGGTTGATCCATGAGCCAGAGGTCCAAATCCAAACTCCGGAACGGTCGGTCCAAAAATTCCAACCGTTGGAGTTCCCATTGCGGATGCGAGATGCTGAGGCGCTGAGTCGTTCGTAACGAGAAGCGCTGCGCGTCCGATCATCGCAGCCGATGCAAGGATTCCGAGACGTCCCGCCGCGTTGCCCGCACATCCTTCAGGGAGCTGCGCAACGATTGTGTTGCCAAGCTCGACATCTGCATTGCCGCCGACGACGACGATGTTGAACTCTGACCCGAGCTTCACCGCGATCTCAGGATAAAACGGCCATCTCTTGGTTCCCCATGCGCTTCCCGGTGCCAATGCCACGAACGGACGCGAGCGGTCCCGAAGATTCTCGAGCAGGAAAGTTTCTATCGCCTGCTCATCATCGGCTGATGGATACAATCGTGGCTGCAGCTGCTGAGGCTCCGGCGGCTCCGCGCAGGAATTCATCGACAGCCACCACAACCGCTCTGCATGATGCTTGTCGGCCTTGTATTCAACCTGATCAGTGTAGAGCCGGCGCCCTTCTGACGTATTGAAGCCGACTCGTTTCTTCACACCAGTCGACGCAACGAGCAGCGCGCTGCGAAACGATCCCTGCGCGAGATACGCTGCCTCGTAGAAATGATTGAGACTTGGCGCGCGCGAGGAATCGAGTGATCCGTACAGTCCCGTGTGTCTTATGCGTCCGACAGTCCGCGCAAATCCGGCGATGCCTTTATCTGCATCACGCCGGTCGTAGACGATGACGTTTCTGATGTCGGGGTTATTCCTGAGAAGTGTCGATCCTTCCGGAGTGGTGAGAACGTCAACCGGTCCGCGCTTCGCGAGCTCGGCGATGAGCGGCGTGGTGAGGACAACGTCCCCAAGAAAGCTCGTCTGGACAACGAGCGACGTCATGTTAATCCACCTGAAGAACAGCCAGGAATGCCTCCTGCGGAATCTCCACGGCGCCAACCTGCTTCATTCGCTTCTTTCCTTCCTTCTGCTTCTCGAGGAGCTTGCGCTTACGCGTGATGTCGCCGCCATAGCACTTGGCGAGAACATCTTTCCTCAATGGCTTCACGGTCGTGCGGGCGATGACCTTCTGCCCGATCGCTGCCTGAATCGCAACCTCGAAGAGCTGTCGCGGAATCAGATCCTTCAGCTTGTCAGCGATCTTGCGACCCCACTCGTAGGCCTTGTCGCGGTGAATGATCACTGAAAATGCATCGACAGGATCGCCGTTGATCAGCATGTCGAGCTTCACGAGATCACTCTGGCGATACTCGAGCATCTCGTAGTCGAGCGATGCATAGCCACGTGAGATTGTCTTCAGCCTGTCGAAGAAATCAAGAATGATCTCCGCGAGCGGAAACTCCCAGTCGAACTCAACGCGTGACTGGTCGAGGTACGTCATGTTCTTGTAGACGCCGCGCCGTTCGGTGCCGAGTGTCATGATCGGTCCGATGTAATCGGAGGGTGCCATGATGCGCGCCTTTACGTACGGCTCCTCGATCGCATCGATGATCGTTGCCGGCGGCATGAGCGAAGGATTCTCGATGAGAACCATCTCGCCATCAGTCCTGTACACTTTGTATTCGACGCTCGGAACCGTCGTTACGAGATCGAGCTCGTACTCACGCTCGAGACGCTCCTGCACGATTTCCATGTGAAGGAGACCAAGGAATCCGCAGCGAAAGCCGAAGCCGAGCGCGGTCGATGTTTCCGGCTCGTAATGCAATGAAGCGTCGTTGAGCTGCAGCTTCTCGAGTGCATCGCGGAGCGTTTCGTACTGCTGGGTGTCTGTGGGATAGATACCCGCGAACACAAACGATCGGACATCGCGATAGCCCGGCAGCGGCTCGGCGGCACGGTTCGTTGCGTCGAAGATGGTATCGCCTGCGCGGGTCTCCTTTACGGAGCGCACATTCGCAACGACATAACCAACCTCGCCCGGTCCGAGCTTGCTGGTTTTTACCTGGCGCAGCTGGTTGTATCCAACTTCTGCGACTTCATAGACGGATTCGCTCGCGCCGAACGTGATCTTCGTTCCGAGGCTGATCGTTCCATCGACGACGCGCACGCTCGGAATCGCTCCGCGATAACGATCGTAATACGAATCGTAGATCAGGGCGCGCAGCGGACCTTTCGGATCTCCCTTTGGCGGAGGAACCTTGCGAATGATTTCTTCCAGCAGCTCGGGAACTCCGACTCCTTCTTTCGCGCTGACCATCAGGATGTCGTCTTCGTCGACACCGAGCAGATCGTGCACCTCGCGCTTTCTTTTTTCCGGCTCCGCACCGGGAAGATCGATCTTGTTCAGGACCGGAATGATCTCGAGGCCCGCATCGAGTGCGAGAAAGAGATTCGACAGCGTCTGCGCCTGAATCCCCTGCGATGCATCGACGACGAGAATCGCTCCCTCGCATGCGGCGAGTGAGCGCGAGACTTCGTACGTGAAGTCGACGTGGCCCGGTGTGTCGATCAGGTTGAGCTCGTACGGGCTGCCATCTTTTGCCTTGTACGTCATGCGCACGGCGTTGAGCTTGATCGTGATGCCGCGCTCGCGCTCGAGATCGAGCGTGTCGAGCACCTGGTCTTTCATCTCCCTTTTCTGGAGCATGCCAGTGGCCTCGATGAGCCGGTCAGCGAGTGTCGACTTGCCGTGATCTATATGTGCAACGATGCAGAAATTTCTTATATGGTCGAGATTCATCTATTGGGTCTTATCGGGAGCAACCTTCAAATATAGATGGAACCATGGCTGTTCTGGCTGAGACACACCAGATCGGAGTTACCAGTATGAAGTTGCCAGATGCCAGACACAAACTGGCATCTGGCAACTTCATACTGGTAACTCCGATCTGGTTTGTCTCAGCAGAAAAAAGATCGCCGCGTAATCAGCGGCGATCTCTCACAAATGGTCAGTTGTCCTTCCTCGGCTTCTCTCGTGGCGCCGGATCCCTTTCGATTCGGGGAGGGGGCTCGGCACGGCGCTCGATCCGCGGAGCAGGCATGCGCTGCGGCGCAGCCACCATTGGCTCAGGGCGTGGCTGCGCACGACGTGAATCCATCTCCGGACGATAGATGCGCGGCTCATTCATGGGACGCTCTGTACGCGGCACATCGCTGGGACCGCGCCGCGTGCCATCGTTGCGTCTCAGCATTCGCTCACGGCGCGCCGCCTCGATGCGATCGCGATCACGGTCGGGCTGAGCCTGCAGCCCTTCGACCACCCCCGGCTCACGCGGAACGTGAGGCAGAACAGGATCGTGAACCAGCGGCCGGATTTTCATGTTCTTGCGCGCCGATGGATTCAGCGGTCGCGGATTTCCGACGACTATGTAGGGATACCCGTATCCACTGTACCCCCTGCAGTAGTTGTAATAGTAGTCGAAAGCATTGAGGCAGAGATCGTAGTAGTCGTCGTATGCATAGCCGCGATGACGCGTCGCATAACGGCTGCGATACTGGCCCTGATCCATGTCGTACATCACGTAGTCCATGGAATACGAGTCACTGCCTTCAGTGATCTCATCGACAAAGCTCCGCACAATCTGGAACGGACTTCCAAACCTCGATGCACTCGCGAGGCGTCCGATGCTCCATTGATTGCCGGATGAGTAATACCGGTAGTTGAACCTGTAATACGAGGCAATCGCGAAAACGAAGCCCGTTCCATTTGACTCGGTAAGCGAAAACGCGTTCGTCGTGTTGATTGGAAGACGATCGTTCGCAAACCGGCCCGGCTGATACTCGATCTGCTGCGATGGGTACTGCGGATAGAGAACGCGAAGCTGCCCGTCGGTCGTGACGCGAATGACGGTGAGGTACGCGCCCGGATCAGTCGCAACAGACGGGCGGATCAAATCACCGAAGTGAAGGCTGCGCTCATCGAGCCAGACCTGCACTGCAGGCACATCATCCCCGTTGGCCGAGCTGTTATCGAACTGTGGGGTGTAAACCTTGGGATTCGCCTGCGCGCCGGCGGCCGATGTCACCGAAGCGAGCATCAGGAACGCACTAACCAGGGGATGTCTCATTGAACCTCCGCATAGTCGCCGTCGCACTACAACGGGCGATACAACTACGATAGCTTGCGCGCAGTGGCACTGCCAGCACTTCTGGAGGCGCTACAGGCGCTGCCCTCATTTGGCCAGCTCACCTCGGCATTACCTCCCGCAAATACCCGGCTACACCTGACCGGGCTTCCAGGTTCCAGCGACGCACTCGCGGTCGCTGCCATGGCGCACGCCAGTCAGGGCCGTTTTTTCGTAGTTATCGCGGAGAGCGTAGCAGGTGCTGAACGGTGGCTCGCCGATCTCGAGTCTCTCGTCGAGTCGGGAACCGTTGCGTTCTATCCGCCGCGCGAGGGATTCGGTGAGATCGAGCCGCATGCAGAAGTTGCAGGCGAGCGCGTTGAGACTCTCGAAAGAATCGGTCGTGGGGAAATCCGCGTTCTTCTCACTACCGCTCGCGCTCTCCTCGAGAAAACGCAGCTGCCACGATCGCTCGCGCAAACGCGAATGGAGCTGCGCAAGGGCGACACGCATCGCCCTGAAGATCTCGCTCTGCATCTGGAGTCGATTGGGTTCGAGAGAGTACAGATGGTCGACGACGTAGCGCAGTTCAGCGTGCGCGGCGGAATCTTCGACATCTACAGCTTTGGAATGGCAGAACCTGTTCGCCTCGAATTCTGGGGCGACGAAATATCAGAGCTTCGGCATTTCGACCTCATAACTCAGCGCTCGACTCGCGATGCGGAGCTCGCGCTGATACTGCCGGTCGATGGCGCCGTATCGCTTTCGACGGAAGAGACGGAGCGAGTATCGATCGCGACATTGTTCGCGCCTGATACGATTCTCGTCATTCCTGAAGACAGTCGTGTGGGTCCCGAGCTCCGCCGCACGTGGGATGAAGCCGATCACCACATCCTGCTCGC
>DASUXX010000110.1:0-7247 GCA_036377755.1 Gemmatimonadaceae bacterium | reverse complement strand
TTCTCCGGTGATCAAGCAGCTCGTGATCGAGCGCGGTGTCACTTCTGTGCAGCTTTCCGTAAAGCTTGCCGAAATTGCTCACGACATCGCGCCGGCAATTATCAATGGAAAGCAGGTCGACCCCGTTCTCAACAAGATCGGGTTCTACAAGAGAAAGGATTCCGAGTCAGGATCGTTCTTCACTGCTGAGGATGTGGCTCGAGTTGCGGGATGGACTTCACTTGCGAGTAGAGTTCCATCTGCGCGGCTTGAATACAGTGACGGTCATGCTGCAATAGTACAGATGCGGACTGCAGATGGAGTGCATTTCTGCACGCCACAGGTTTTCGTGGACGGAACCCGGATTGCGTGGGCAGCGTCCGAAGGCTTTGACAACATTGTGAATCCGGGCGACATCCGCGCAATCGAGGTCTACACGCGCAACACTCGTATTCCGCCAACGCTCGCTGCGCGGTTTGCTGATTTCCCTTTCCAGACATTCGACAAAGCTCTTCCTACGAGGAAGGGAGGCGGGCAGTCAGGGATGGCACCAAGCAATTCTGCCCTCGCGTGCGGTGTAATCATTATCTGGACTAACCGGTTCGACGGCTTCGGTTACTGACAGTTGCGGTGAGAGCCCGTTTCGGCAAATTCGACAGCTATGGATCGCCGCGAATTTGTCGGCCGCTCGTCCCTGGCGGCGTTTGCCGGATTGTCCGCGCCTCTCTCGCGCAACTCGTTTGGTATTCTCGAGCAGGCTCTGCTTGCGACGAATAAAGGCGCTGAATCGCTCGCAACAGATGACGAGTTCTGGCTGGAAATCCGTAAAGCGTTTGTTACCTCGCCAGACCTGATCGATTTCGACAACGCGAACACCGGCCCGACGCCGCAGCCCGTGTTCAGCTCTTACACAGCGCGAGGGCAATCGCTCCGCCAGGCACCATCAGAGCGCTTCGACAAAATGTGGGACCAGCTCGACACAGTCGTGCGGCCCGACCTCGCAACATTTCTTGGAGCGAAGCGTGAAGAAGTCGCGTTCACGCCGAACGCAACGTATGGGTTGAACACCGTCCTGCACGGATTTCCGCTCGAGCGCGGTGACGAGATAATCGTCACGAATCACGAATACCCTGACATGATCGAGACCGTGCTTCAGCGTCAGAAGCGCGAAGGCATTGTCATGCGGGTGATCGATGTGCCCGATCCGGACGGGAATCGACTTGCTCTCATTGATAGACTCGAGAAAGCGATCACTCCTCGCACCAAGCTGCTCCTGATCTCACACGTGAGCGCGTGGTCGGGAGAAATTCTTCCCGTTAGGGAACTTGTCGCGGCCGCGCGGCGACATAACGTCGCGACGCTGGTTGACGCAGCTCAAAGCGTCGGTACTCTGCATGTCAACTTTCGAGATATCGATGCTGACTTTGTCGCGACATCGCTCCACAAGGGCCTCGGCGCGCCGATGGGCACGGGCGCGCTCCTCATGAAGACCGCACACATAGGAAAGGTCTGGCCCCTCAACCCACCGTCATGGGATACTACGAAACATCCCATGGATCTCTATGAATGGTGCGGGACGTTCCACATGTCCGGCTACCTGTCCACGCAGGATGCGCTGCGCTTTCAGCGCAGACTTGGCCTCGAGCGAAAGCAGGCCCGCATAAGATTCCTCGGCGACTACTGGCAGAGCCGCGTGTCGAACTTGTCGCGCGTTAAGATTCTCACGCCAAAACACCGATCGCGTTCATTCGGAGTCGCGTCGATCATGATCGATGGAATTCCATCCGAGAAAGTCGCGAAAGCGCTGCGTGAGAAGGGCATCATAGTTCAAGACAAGTCAGGCAGGCATTCGCCATTCAAGAATGCGGTGAGAGTTTCCCCCGGTATCTATGCAACTACACGGGAGCTCGATCGTTTCATCGCAGCGATCAAAGCGCTCGGCTCCTAGGCAGTGCCTCTGAAACGACAGCAACCGTACAAGCTTCCGATTCTGTTTCTTTGGATATCGATAACGATGTTCTTGGGGAGCAACGGCTGGATCGAGGGTCCCTCATTCGCGGCGATCGTGATGGTCGTTCCCTTCATGTTTGTCATTGTGTTCATACTCGCCATTACTTCGCGCATGATGGCGCAGGCCACTACCATTCGGCGATGTCTTGTAATGGTTACCGTCGGCGTGTGGGTTGGGGCAGTGTGGTCGCTCATCACTGCTCTTGTTCTGAGTCTCTGGACAGATCCGTTCGAGCCCGGTGCTATCTGGTTCTGGGTTTCGCTCGGATTTCTACTTGCCTTGTTGTCGGCCCTGAACGGTGAGCCTCCCGCGCGAGAGCCGCTTTCTGAGGCTGCCAAGTTTGTGCAGGGAATCATGGCGAGAGGGATGCGGAAGCAAGGCAAGAAGGTGGTGCCGAGGGAATGAACGTGGTCGCAGTGTCGCTTAATTGACAAAGAACTCATAGCTTCGACACATGACACACGCCTCCAGCCGCCGCGCGTTCATTGGCGCGGCTACGAAGCTCGCGATTGCAGCACCGGCCGCTCTTGCAATTCCGGATCATGTACTCGATGCGGCGTCTCTCGATAGCTGGCTGGTCGATCAGGGAATTGGCTCACTCGCGGATTCGCGCCCGCACGATGTCGTTGCACGAGACGAATCCTACTGGGCACGTGTGCGCCGGCTCTACAATCTTCAGCCCGATGTGTTGAATTTCGACAACGGCTGGACTAACCCTGCGCCCGCTACGTCGATCGACGAGCTCGCGCGCCATTCACGTCGGCTGGAAGGATTACCGGCTGAGCATCTCCCCGGGATGTGGGAGAAGATCAGCAACACAACTTTGCGCAGCGCTCTCGCAAAAGCCATGAATGTCAGCGGAGACGAAATCGCGCTGCTTCGCAATGCAACAGAAGCGCTCGACAACGTACTGCTGGGATACAAGCTGAACGCTGGCGACGAGATTGTCTGCTCGAAGCACGACTACTACGCAATGCTCGATGCTCTCGAACAGAGAAAGGCGCGCGATGGAGTGGTTCTCAAAATCATTGAGCCAACGATTCCGTTTTCGACGATCGACGAAATTGTTTCGCTCTACAGGAAACACATCGGCAGCAGGACGCGCATTGTGCTGTTGACTCATCCGAGCAATCTCACCGGACAGGCAATTCCCGTCAGACAGATCGCAGACATAGCGCACGCAGCAGGAGCCGACGTCGTCGTCGATGGAGCGCAGTCGCTGGGCTTACTTGAAGATCCAATCAAATCCTTGAACTGCGACTTTTACGGCGCAAGCACGCACAAATGGCTCGGTACGCCGGTGGGCCTCGGGATTCTGTGGATGCGCCCGGACAAGATGAATAAAGTGTGGCCGCTCATTCCATCTCCATCGACAGAGAAGGGAATGTCGCGTTTCGAGTGGATTGGAACAGCACCAGAATACATCAACGTGGCTTCGCTTCCTGCCCTGGCGCTGCATCAGCAGCTGGGAGCCGCGCGAAAGGCAGCGCGGTTACTCTATCTAGCATCCGTCCTGCGCAAAACCGTGACGGCGGCCCATCCGAATGCACGCTTTTACACAAATGGAACCCCGGGAATGACCTTCGGACTTACCACGTTCGAGATCCCGGGTGTCGATTCTGCGAAGGTGCAGAAGGAGCTCAGGGAGAAGCACGGAATTCTGATCCAGGCAATGACGGGAATCAGGAGTGACTCGCGCATCAAAGGAATCCGTATCTCTCCCAACGTTTATCATTCCGCAGCGGAAGTCCAGCGGTTCGCAGCAGCGTTGAAACAGGCGGCGCGCACGGTATAGTCGCGGGAAATCCCACCGATACGGCACACTACTTCCGTTCAAGGTCTACTGTGCCGCAGCTCATTCGCGCATTTCAAAGCCGGAATTACAGACTCTTCTTCACCGGCCAGAGCATCTCGCTGATCGGCACATGGATCACGCGCGTTGCAACGAGCTGGCTCGTCTACCGCCTCACCGGCTCGCTCCTTCTCCTCGGCATGGTGGGCTTCTGCGGACAGATACCGACGCTCATTCTCGGTCCGTTCACGGGAGTGATCGTCGATCGAATGGATCGGCATCGCATTCTCGTGATGACGCAGATCGCGTCGATGCTCCAATCGTTCGCGCTCGCAGTACTTGTCTTTACTGGAACGATTCAAGTCTGGCACATTCTGGTATTGCAGGCTGCACAAGGTGGGATCAACGCCTTCGACACTCCAGCGCGCCAGGCCTTCGTCGTGCAAATGGTCGAGGATCGCTCGCACCTGCCCAACGCAATCGCACTCAATTCATCGATGGTGAATGGCAGCCGGATCATCGGGCCGAGTGTGGGAGGAGTGATCATCGCGCTTGTTGGGGAAGGCTGGTGCTTCTTTATCGACGGAGTCTCGTACATCGCAGTGATTGCATCACTGCTTGCGATGCGAAACGTGCGAACCGAAACACTGAAGAAGGCTACGAGCATAACGCAGGACTTTACCGAAGGCTTTCGTTACGTGTCAGGCTTCAGCCCGGTGCGCACCGCTTTGACTCTCCTGGCGCTCGTCAGCATGCTCGGCATGCCTTACACAGTATTGATGCCGGCGATTGCGACGCGACTCCTTCACGGTCATGCAGACACGCTCGGATTTCTCATGACAGCAACAGGAGTCGGAGCGTTGTGTGGCGCACTTTATCTGGCATCACGGAAATCAGTGCTTGGACTTGGCCGCGTGATGTCTATGTCGGCAGGGAGGTTCGGGCTGGGCCTCGTTGCATTCTCGTTTTCGCGATCACTCATTCTCTCGCTCGTTCTGCTCGCGATCGTCGGCGCGGGAATGATGGTGACGATGGCATCGACCAATACGATCGTGCAGACGATTGTCCGTGAAGAATTACGCGGACGCGTGATGGCATTTTATACGATGGCGTTTCTTGGAACGGCGCCGCTTGGAAGTCTGATAGCTGGTGCGGTTGCGGAACGCATTGGCGCGACCAATACGATTCTTGCCGGCGGTATGGGGTGTGTTCTCGCCGCCGCATGGTTTGCGTCGCGGCTTCCGACACTGCGAAAGGAGGTCAGGCCGATATATATCGAGCGAGGCATTCTCGCAGCTGAAGTCGAGCCCGGCTAGTGATGGAATGCGGCGCCCTGCGCCTGCAATGCGTAATATTAGCGGCATCCTGAGACTCTGATCTATCGCGCTGGAGTTCCCTATGGCACACGGTCGCGCTGCAGATTCGATGTTAGCCCTCGCGGTTCTCGCCGCTTCATTGGGCACAGCATGCAAGCCTGCTGCTGATGCAAAGGATGATACGCCTGCCGCTGCAGCGGCACCGGAGCTGATGCCGCCCGGTGCACTCGAGAAGCTGCCGGCACAACCTGCTGATCAGCACATTGCCTACGGAAAAGACTCGAGCCAGTATGGCGATCTGCGTATTCCGGCGGGATCAGGCCCGCATCCGGTCGCAATTCTGGTTCATGGTGGATGCTTCAAGGCCCAGTATGCAACGACACGCGATCTCGCGGCGATGGCTGATGCGTTGAAGGAAGATGGAATCGCAACGTGGAACGTCGAGTATCGAAGAGTAGGACAACCAGGAGGCGGATGGCCGGGAACCTATCTCGACGTTGCCAACGCGGTCGATTATCTGCGGAACATTGCGAAGAAGTATTCACTCGATCTCAATCGTGTTGTAATCGTAGGTCATTCTGCCGGCGGGCACCTTGCAATGTGGGCAGCTGCACGCTCCCGCGTGCCCTCAACCAGTGCCATCTACACGAAGAATCCGACCAGGGTACGTGGTGTCATCGATCTCGCAGGTCCGCTGGATCTATCCGCACACATCACTGAATATGAACAGCTGTGCCGCGATTCAGTGATCACCTCTCTTATGGGCGGTACACCTCAAACTGTTTCGGCACGATACGCACAAGCCTCACCGATCAAACTGGTGCCGCTCGGAATACCACAGGTGCTGGTCATCGGAGAGCACGAGGATTTCGTTCCGCGTCCTCTCGTCGAAGCGTATGCGCAGGCGGCGACACAAGCAGGCGACTCGGTTCGCACGATCGTTATTCCTGCTGTCGGACATTTTGAGATCGCCAGTCCCTCGTCATCGACGTGGCCCGCCGTGAAATCTGCTATCGTTGCCTTGATGGATGGGAAGTTACCTCCGAGCACCGTTCCCTGAGTCGTGGTCCACTAACTGGTACGGGATGCCCAGCCGATAGTACGTGAGGTCTATTGATGCAGATCAGGTAAATGGGCCAGTGTTCCATCATGGAACACATTCACATCGTCCCACGTGCACACGCGCAACCAGCCGTGAGCACGCACAGTACAAGTCGTGAAGGCGTCCGCCTTGGCCTCATCATCGGCGCCGCAACATGGCTCTGGGTTGCAGGGTTCGACTACGTCAGAGGTGAGCCGTTCTATACTATAGACTACCTCGGCGGATTTGCGAAGTTCACGATGGTGCACTTCGTGTTGTGCATCGCGTATGGGCTCACGCTGATGAGCGCCGTACATGCTTCGATGAAAGAGCCAACGGTGATGTTCGCCCTGATATTCTGCACGATACTGTTTCAGGCAGCAGTCGTTGCGGCGACCGGTGTGCTGGAGAACATCGGCGTCGGCAGGCAGGCATGGGCGCAATTTCTCGTCGGTAATATCATCGCTACGGCTGTAGCACTATTCGTGATCTCGCGAGATCACTCGCTGCTCAAGCTCTATCACCAGGCAGAAGAGCGGCAGAAGGACTAGGCGACGGTCACACAAAGGGTCAAAACCTGAGATCGAGCTTCACCTGCACTCTGCAGAAGGAGCTCGATACTGCAAATGGAGCCCTTCGTCCAAAAGGATACCACGCGCATCGGCGCGGCTTGATCGACTGAATTGTATTCGTATCGGCTGAATTGTATCCGTTCCGTAAAAAGGTGGATTCAATCCACCGTGCGTGGTATCATGCCATGCATATAGGGATTACGTGCCGAGAAGTGTAATAGATAGAAACGGCACGAAGATTTCAGTCGTAGTGAATAGCTGGATCCGCCCCCCCACGGCAGCAGCAGTCGCAACAGCAACACGTAACTCAGGAGCAGATGAGTTCTCGAGGGGCGGGGGCAGTCTTACTCACACGCGACGCCGATCCCGGCGTAGCCCAGGAGACGCGGCATAATCCACAGCCGCTGTCGCTGTTGATCGCGGACGCGAATGATGGATCCCGCTCGCTCTATGAAGAGTACGCTTCATTACACAGCGCCGTCGGACCAGCTGCAGT
>DASUXX010000109.1:0-16628 GCA_036377755.1 Gemmatimonadaceae bacterium | reverse complement strand
CAGCAGTGCGATCGTTGAGACCGAGATTTAGAATCGTCTCCATCATGCCGGGCATCGACACAGGAGCGCCTGATCGAACGGAGACGAGAAGGGGATTGCGCGGATCTCCGAATTTCTTTCCGCTCACATCTTCAAGGCGAGCGACATTGCCTTCGACCTCGGCGCGAAGCCTGTCACTGTACTTGTTGTTCCTTAGATATGACATGCATTCGCTGCATGCGATCGTAAATCCAGGAGGCACGGGCACGCCGATGTTCGTCATCTCGGCGAGGTTTGCACCTTTGCCGCCGAGTACGTCCTTCATGGAGCGCGTGCCTTCGGCCTGTCCGTTTCCAAAGAAGAAAACCGACTGCGGCATGTTTTTACTCAGCTCTCAGCAGCCGCAGCCAAAGCGAAGCTTCTGCGGATCAGCAGGCGGGGGAGTGGGATAGTCGCCGGAGAAGCAGGCGTGGCAGAATCCATCCGGCCCGCCAGGAACCGACTCCAGCATTCCGTCGAGTGACAAGTATCCGAGTGAATCGACACCTAGCGTCGCGGCGATTTCGTCGACGCTCATATTGGCCGCGATGAGCTCTTCGCGGTTCGGCGTATCGATGCCGTAATAGCACGGTCCAGTAATCGGGGCCGAGCTGACACGCATGTGGACTTCTCGCGCGCCCGCTGCTCGTACCATCGCAACCAGCCCGCGCGTGGTAGTTCCGCGAACTATTGAATCATCCACCATCACGACACTTTTTCCATTCAGCACTTCATGAACTGCATTGTATTTCACTTTTACTTTCTCGTCTCGTCCTGCCTGTGTAGGCTGGATGAAAGTTCGGCCGACATAGTGATTGCGGATCAGCGCCAGCTCGAATGGCAACTTTGATTCCTCGGCGAAGCCGAGCGCAGCAGAGTTGGACGAATCAGGAACGGAGAATACGAGGTCAGCTCCAGGGGCCGGACATTCCTGTGCGAGCCGTCGGCCAAGGTGCCTGCGCGCGCGATCGACTGAGCCACCGAAGACGCGGCTGTCGGGGCGCGCAAAGTACACATACTCGAATACACAGCGCCTGCTCTCCTTCGATACGAGCGGATGAGTTGACCTCATTCCTTCACGATCGACAGCCACAATTTCGCCACGCTCCACTTCGCGGATTGTCTGCGCACCGACGATATCGAGGGCGCAGCTCTCACTTGCAAAAACGTACGATCCGTTGAGGCGGCCCATGACGAGCGGTCTCCACCCGCGCGGATCACGAGCGGCGAGGAGAGTGTCGCCGATGGTCACGACGATCGAGTAAGCGCCTTCAACGTCTTGAAGCGCATCGGCAAGCTTACCTTCAGGTGTGTCTGCTGAAGACTTGGCGATGCGGTGCACGAGAACTTCGGAATCCATGGTCGACGCGAAGATCGATCCTGTATCCTCGAGCTGATGCCTCATCTCGGTCGCGTTCGTCAGGTTGCCATTGTGTGCGAGCGCGATGTGACCATCGCGAAAGCGCGCCAGCACCGGCTGCGCATTCTCGATTGTGGAAGAACCTGTCGTGCTGTAGCGAGTGTGGCCGATCGCGATGTCGCCCGGCATGCGGCTGATATCCGCACCGCTGAGTCCTTCGGACACAAGGCCCATGCGCTTCACCGCCTGCGCTGACCCGTCATTCGACGACGAGACTATGCCGGCAGACTCCTGTCCGCGATGCTGGAGCGAATACAGGCCGAGGTGAGAAATCTCAGCCGCTCGCGGATGCCCATGAATACCGAAAATCCCGCACATGTATTAAACCACCGTCATTGCTGCTTCAGGCTCCCGAGCGAGCGCAGGAGCTGACATGATTTCAGGAATCGCATCGTGCCAGGCTGAAGCCGCATCGCTCAGCGATGTGCTGATGACTCGATCGCGATATGTGATTGTAAGATTGTGTCGGGAGCTGCGTACAGCTCCCACGCGACGCACCGGAACTCCGTGCTTCTTCATAATGCGCTCGACCTGATCGGGCGCATTGGTGCTCAGGACGTAGCGGCCCTGCGTTTCACTGAAGAACGCAGCACGCGGGGGCAGATCGCCCATCGATGAAAGGTCGACGTCGGCACCGTGCATCTTCTCGCGATTTGCAACACAGCATTCGGCGACGGCTACCGCTATTCCGCCATCGCTGACGTCATGTGCAGAGCTTATGAGACCTTCACCGATTGCCTCGAGAAGCGCATCGATTGACTTTGCTTCAACGGGGAGATCGCATCGAGGCGGCTGGCCAGCGACGATGTCATGCACGCGGGCGAGATATTCGCTCCCGCCAAGCTCGTCGAACGTGTCACCGGCGAGGAGAATCGTGTCGCCATCATTGGTGAAGGTGCTGCGTGTTGCGTTCTCGATGGAATCGAGCACGCCGACCATTCCGATTACAGGAGTCGGGTACACGGCACCCAGTGGACTTTCGTTGTAGAGCGAAACATTGCCGCCTGTAACAGGAGTGGAGAGGGCGGTGCACGCTTCGCCCATTCCCTTGATTGCTTCGCGCAGCTGGTAATACACAGAAGGCTTTCGCGGATTACCGAAGTTGAGACAGTTCGTGATGGCTTTTGGCCGCGCACCGGTGCACGCAACGTTGCGCGCCGACTCAGCGACTGCGATCCGGCCGCCATTGAGCGGATCGAGATACGTGTAGCGTCCGTTGCAGTCTGTCTTTACAGCAATGCCGCGCGATGTGCCACGAACGCGAAGAACTGCAGCGTCTCCGCCTGGGCCAATCACGGTGTTCGTTCTCACTGTCGAATCATACTGCTGGAATGCCCAGCGCTTACTCGCGATTGTCGGTGACGACAGCAGCTGAAGAAGTGTCCATGCAGGATCGGATTCTTCCGGCAGCTCGTCGACAGTCGCGACATCCAGCTCACGCAGCTTTGCGATTGCGGGATCTTCTTCCGCAGGCGGCGAATAGCGGGGGCAATCCGTAACAAGTCTAGACCCCGGGAATTCGGCGACCACTCGATCACCTTCAGTCACGCGATACACCGGCTCGGCGATCACTTCGCCGATGACCTCTGCCTGGAGATCCCATTTTTGCAGGATTGTACGGACTTCTGCTTCGCGGCCCTTATGGGCTACCACGAGCATGCGCTCCTGCGATTCGCTAAGCAGAATCTCATACGGAGTCATTCCGGATTCGCGCACCGGGACCTTCGATACGTCGATCGTTACGCCGACATCTCCGCGCTCCGCCATCTCGGCCGATGAAGAGGTGAGTCCCGCCGCACCCATGTCCTGAATTGCGACGATGTGCCCGCTTCGTATCAACTCGAGCGATGCCTCGAGAAGGAGCTTCTCCGTGAACGGATCGCCGACCTGAACGCGCGGCCGCTTGGCATCGCTCGCTTCAGATAGATCTTCAGAGGCAAATGACGCCCCATGAATTCCGTCCCGGCCGGTGCGTGCGCCGACTGCAATTATGGGATTGCCCACGCCCTCCGCCTTTGCGCGAATCAGCTGATCTTCGTGCATCAGCCCGACGCACATCGCGTTGACGAGAGGATTTCCTTCGTACGCAGGATCAAATACGATTTCACCAGCAACAGTGGGAATCCCGACGCAGTTACCGTAATCGCCGATGCCTTTCACAACGCCGGAGAAGAGATATCGGGTGCGAGCCTTTTCGAGCGAGCCGAAACGCAGCGAGTTCAGCATTGCGATGGGGCGCGCACCCATGGTGAACACGTCACGCAGAATTCCGCCAACGCCTGTTGCTGCACCTTGATATGGCTCGACTGCAGACGGGTGATTGTGCGATTCGATCTTGAATGCGACAGCGAGTCCGTCGCCAATCGAGATCACACCGGCGTTTTCACCCGGACCTTGAAGCACCCACGGTGCGGACGTTGGCAGAGTCTTGAGGAGATTGCGCGAATGCTTGTAGGAGCAGTGCTCGCTCCACAAGGCGCTCACGATTCCAAGCTCCGTGAACGTCGGGGTGCGTCCGAGCATCGCGACGAGCCTGTCGAATTCCTCGCTCGTAATTCCGTGCTCAGCGACGAGCTCAGGGGTGATCTCTGGATCGCCTGGTCGCGGTGCAACCTGTGTCATCAGGCAGCTACGCGCGCGAGAACGGATTCAAACAACGCGATGCCGTCGTTCGAGCCGAGCATGTCTTCGAGCGCACGCTCAGGATGCGGCATCATGCCAAGGACGTTTCCTTCGGCGCTCACGATTCCCGCGATTGAGCGTGCTGAACCGTTTGGATTCGACTCATCAACCGTCTCACCGGCCCGATTCACGTAACGAAACAGCACCTGATTATTTTGCTCCAGGGCGTCGAGCTCCGCATCGCTTGCGGTGTATCGTCCATCGCCGTGCGCTATTGGAATGCGAATTACCTGTCCCTTCTCGTACCCCGACGTGAAGAGCGTGTCAGCATTCTCGACGCGCAAATCCACGGGCGCCGACACAAACTGAAGCGAAGCGTTTCGCAGGAGCGCACCGGGAAGGAGTTCGGCTTCGCATGCGATCTGAAAACCATTACAGATCCCCATCACGATGCCGCCCTTTCTTGCGTGCTCAACGACTTCTGACATCACCGGACTGAAGCGCGCAATAGCCCCTGCACGCAGATAGTCGCCATAGCTGAAACCACCTGGAAGAATCACAACGTCAGAGCCCTGCAGGTCGTGATCCTTGTGCCAGATGTACACTGCTTCTTCTCCAAGGATGTCGATTACTGCGCGATATGCGTCGTAGTCGCAGTTGGATCCAGGGAAGGTGACAATTCCGAACTTCATGTTTCTGCCGCTGATTGAATCTCGAAATCTTCGGTCACCGGATTCGCAAGCAGTCGCTCACACATCGCTTTCACTGCGGACTTCGCGTCGTCTGCGCTCGAGGCCTGATTCTCTATGACAATGTGTCTTCCGACATGAACTTCGCGCACTGATTCGAAGCCGAGCGAATGAAGAGCACCTTCTACCGCTTTTCCCTGCGGGTCGAGGATTCCGCGACGGGGCGTTATATGAACAGAGACTCGCCAGGTTTTCACGTTTCGCCTTGTCCAGGTTTTGGCGGCTGGCCACGCGGCCTGTCACCGTGATGACGCCGGCGGCGCCTGCGCCGCTGCTGCCGCTCTGGAGTGATGTCCGCCACTACTATTTGAGTATCAGGCTCCAGGTCTTCATCGGGATCTGATATTACCGGAACATCGCCGCGCGGACGCCGGCCGATCAGTCCGAAGAATACCGTCTTTGCCACACCGTAGACGACATATCCAACGAGAGCAGGGAAGTAGAACTGCTTTCGAAGGATGATGATTCCAAGCACAACGACGATGACGACAATCGTTCCGAGTATCTGGCTGATCTTCTTGTATCCAACGGTCGGCACTGCAGGATACGAGACGTTGCTGATCATGAGGAACGCGAGGGCGAGCATCAGGAATCGCAGCCAGAAGTGCCACGGCAGGTCTGCGAGTATGGTCTCGTTGTAAAGCGGGCTCTGGCTGAACCAGTAGTAAGTCGCCAGGGTCATTCCAGCCGCGGGACTCGGCAGCCCGTGGAAGTATCTCTTTGCGCGGCCTGCCTGCTCGACATTGAATCGCGCGAGACGAATCGCAGCGCACGCAACGTAGAGAAATACAATCAGCCATTCCCAGCCTTCCTTATTGAAGACTGCGAAATACATCGTGAGCGCAGGCGCAAATCCGAAAGTGATTACGTCGACGAGCGAATCGAGCTCGGATCCAAACCGCGAGCCGCTTCCCGTCGCGCGCGCAACACGTCCGTCGAGAGCATCGGCGCATCCGCCAAGTACGATCAGAAGTCCCGCGCGATCGAAGTCGCCGCGCGATGCAGAAATGATCGCGAATACGCCGCAGAACAGATTTGCGAGCGTGAGCCCGCTCGGCAGCACTACATATGCGCGCCGCATTCTTCCTTGCTGCTCTCGCGGCAAGCGTGCCGAGTCAGATGCGCTCATTGACCGGGCAGCTCCGCGAGAACTGTCGATCCTGCGGTTGTCAGCGCGCCGAGCTGAATGCGGAGTCTGGCATCGGTCGGGATGAACACGTCGACTCGCGAGCCGAAGCGTATGAGTCCCATGCGATCGCCTTGCTTTACCTGCTCACCTTTTTTGCTGTAAGTGACTATGCGCCGCGCAATCAATCCTGCGATCTGTCGCACGAGTATGCGATAATTTCCTGAAGTGATGCCGACAGAGCTCTGCTCATTCTCGAGACTCGATTTCTCGGCGGCCGCGTTAAGGAATTTGCCTGGATTGTAGTGAATGTATTCGACCGTTCCGTCAACAGGGTATCTGTTCACGTGAACGTTGAAAACATTCATGAAGATCGAGAGACGTTGCGCCTTGCCGCCGATGAATGCGGGCTCGTCGACTTCTGTTATCATGATGAGCTTGCCGTCCGCAGGCGCGACGACGAGATGCGACCCGCGCTCGCCTGTGCGTTCGGGATCGCGGAAGAAGTAGGCGACCCAGAGTGCCAGCAGCGTGACGATGATCGCGAGCAGCCAGAGCGACCACGATCTTCGCGCGAGCGCCACCGCAAACGCAGCGACGGCGAGAGCGGTTGCAATTCCAATAAATGGATAACCTTCGCGGGCGAAGTTCAAACTGTAGCTCCGGAGTGCAGGGGAGAGAGCGTGAGGCGGCGGTAGATCTCCAGGTAGCGCTCGCTCATGGCTTGCACGACTTCGTGTGGCAATTGCGGCGCTGGACTTTCGCCGTTCCATCGTCCCGCGCGACGTTCGCGCTCGAGGTAGTCGCGCAGCGGCTGTTTATCGAAGCTTGGCTGGGACCGCCCCGGCTCGAACTGCTCGGCAGGCCAGAATCGTGAGCTATCCGGAGTCAGCACTTCGTCCACTAATATAACACGTGACTTGTCCCATCTTTCGGCATCGTTATGCGGAAGGGTGGAGTCGAGGTAGCCGAACTCGAACTTGGTATCTGCGATGATGATGCCGCGGGTTGAAGCGAGCTCGCGGCCGAAATCGTAGACCAGGCGGCTGAGCCGCTCCAGCTCCTGGGTTGCGTCGATGCCGATTGTGTCGGCCATGCGCGCAATCGTGATGTTTTCGTCGTGGCCTTCTTCGGCTTTTGTCGCGGGGCTGAACAATGCGATGGCAAGTCGCTCTGATTCGCGTAACCCGGGTGCGAGTTCCTCACCTGCGAGAGTCCCTGAGGTGAAATATTCCTTCCACGCCGAGCCGGAGAGGTATCCGCGAACAACGCATTCCACGGGAAATACGGTCGCTTTCCGGCAGAGCATCGAGCGGCCGGAGAGCTGATCGCGAACGGCGTCGAGAACCGGGAGATGTTGGATGATCTCGCTGATATCGGCGGTGATCATGTGATGTTCGAGCTTGCCGTCGAGCTGGCGCAGCCACCACGCGGTGAGCTGGGTCAGAACTTCACCTTTCATCGGAACAGGCTCGTTCATCACCACGTCGAAAGCGCTTACTCTGTCAGTCGCAACAAGCAGCACGCTGTCGCGCCCCGCATCGTAAACGTCGCGGACCTTGCCCCGACGAAGAAGCTTGAGGGGCAGGTCAGTCCGCGAGACAAGCATCAGACCCGGATCTCTTCGTCAGCAGGGTGTGCCGGCGATCCCGCAAGAAGCGGCTCGACTACTTCCGCGAGGAACTCATCGACCTGCTGCGGGGCGCGGCCTACGTACATTGCAGGATCTGCAGCCAGAGCGAGACGATCGCGCGCAAGTCCGAGCTCCGGATCGCTGCCGAGCCTTTCGAGGAGATCGTTGGTCGGCGCGCCGTCTTTCATCGCGCGCTGCGCCTCTATCGAATGACGACGAATCACTTCGTGAGCCTGCTGACGGTCTCCGCCCGCCGCTACTGCTTCGACGATGATCTTTTCAGTCGCCATGAAGGGAAGCTCGGCACGCAAACGCTGCCGAATTCGCTCGGGATGCACCTCGAGCCCGCTCACGATGTTCGTCATGAGAAGGAGGATTGCATCCGCTGCGAGAAATGCTTCCGGCAGAACCAGTCTTCTGTTCGCGCTGTCGTCCAGCGTTCTCTCGAAATACTGAACGCTGTGTGTCTGGTTTGCGTTCGTTTCGACGGATAAAACAAAGCGGGCAAGTGAATTGATTCTCTCCGAGCGCATGGGATTGCGCTTGTACGCCATCGCTGAAGACCCAATCTGCTCCTGCTCGAAGGGCTCCTCCATTTCACCGAATGACTGCAGCATGCGAATGTCGCCTGCGAATTTTGCGGCACTGGCTGCGATGCCTGATACGGAGGACAAGACTCCTGCATCGATCTTTCTTGTGTACGTCTGGCCTGTTACAGCGAGTGATTCGGTAAAATCCATCTTCGACGTCACGAGCTTGTCGAGTTTTCTCACGCGCTCGTGATCACCATCGAACAGCTCGAGAAAAGTTGCCTGCGTTCCCGTTGTGCCTTTCACTCCGCGGAAGGGCATCGACGAGCGCCGGTATTCGATGTCATTGTAGTCGAGAACGAAATCCTGCATCCATAGAGTCGCGCGCTTGCCGACTGTCGTAAGCTGCGCAGGCTGCAGGTGCGTATATCCGAGTGTAGGCTCGCTTCTCCATCGCGACGCGAATGCAGCAAGCTTTCGTATGACACCGGTGAGGCGACCGCTCAGTATCTCGAGACCGCGGCGCATCAGAATCAGGTCGGCGTTGTCGGTTACGAACGCACTCGTTGCACCGAGATGAATGAACGGCTTCGCAGCAGGCGCGACGTCACCGAATGCATGCACATGAGCCATCACATCGTGACGGAACCTGCGCTCGTACGCAGCGACAACATCGAAATCGATATCGTCGAGGTGATCGCGCATCTCGTCGATCGCTTCCGCGGGAATCTTTACTCCGAGCTCGCGCTCGGCTTCTGCGAGAGCCAGCCAGAGACGTCTCCACAATCCATGGCGCGTGCGCGGTGACCAGAGCTCCAGCATCGCGCGCGATGCGTACCTGCCTGCGAGAGGAGACGTCCAGGTTTCGTGCATCTACTGGATCACGAACTCGGTTGTGTACACCTGGCCGTTACGCTCGATGTACATCACGATTGCACCGCGTCCCGCGTAATAGTCGAGTGCGCGGGCGGCTGACTCCGCATCGGCGATTGGAACGCGATTGATCTGAAGAATTACGTCACCCGCTTGTATGCCGAGCTGATCTGCAACTCTCTGGCTGACTGTTTGAACGAGCGCACCGTTTGCTCGCCGGATATTTCGCTCCGCACGAATTGCAGGCGTAAGCGTGACGAGCTGAATCTCGCGAAGCACCGTGACCTTTGGAGCGTTGACTTCGGGAAGATCAGCGACCTTCACGCTCACGTTCATCTCACGACTGCCGCGGCGCATCAAGAGAGGAACGTTTTCGCCAACACGCAGCTCGAGGCGCTCCGCTTCCCAGTCGTATGCACTGTGGATCTGCCGGTTGCGTGATTGAACCAGCACGTCACCCGGCTGAATTCCAGCCTTCGCAGCAGGCGACCCGGGAACAATCGAGCTGACGGGTACCCCGCGTGCCTGCACAGCAGGGCGGCCCGGCTGGGGTGTCTCGAGCTTCAATCCAATCCATGGGCGGCGAATTACTCCGTGCGCGAGCAGATCTTCCGTCACTCGCTTCACACGATTGATCGGAATCGCGAATCCAAGCCCAACTGATCCGCCGCTTGGCGAATAAATGGAGCTGTTTACGCCGATCACTTCGCCGACTGCATTTACAAGCGGACCGCCGGAGTTGCCGGGATTGATCGACGCGTCGGTCTGGATCATGTCGACGTATATGCCGGAGCCATTACTCTCCGCAGCGAGATTGCGCCCCGTTCCACTGACTACGCCTGCCGTGACACTCGGCTCACTGTTAGCGAGCAGGAATCCAAACGGAGATCCAATCGCAATGGCCCATTCACCTATAAGAAGATTCGACGAATTTCCGAGTGGAGCGACAGGCAGATCCTTTGCTTCGATCTTGATTACAGCGAGGTCGTTCGTCTCATCGGACCCGAGGAGTCTCGCGGGGAAGATAGTCCCGTCCCGCATTGCGACTGAAATGCGCGTTGCGCCGCTCACAACGTGAGCATTCGTGATGATCACGCCATCAGGTCGGACAACGAAGCCCGAACCGAGGCCCGCTGACGTTCGCCGTCCGGATCTGCCGCCGAAAAATTGTTCGTAGAAATCAGCAGGAACCGCTTCTATGACCTCGGTCTGCACTGTTACAACGGATGGGGCAACGCGAGCCACTGCAGAGGTGATCGCTGTCTGTCGCTGCGCAGAAATCTGGGCACTTTGCTCCGACGGAAGCTGTCGTGCCTGCGCCGACGGCAGAGAATCACCGCCACATGCAGCGACAACGAACGGAAACAGGAAAGGGAACTTCATCTCAGTGATTTGAGCTGTGCCTCCTGCTGAGGCCGCTCAGGAAACGATCGACGCCGCGGTCGGTCAGCGGATGCAGAAGAAGTGAGTTGAGAATCTGGGGCCTGATGGAAACAATCTGTGCGCCTGCAGAAATGCATTCGGTGAACTGCGCTGTTGTCGTAGGCGATGCGACCATTACATCACACTCGCAGTCGCTCGACTCGAGCAGCGATCTGATCTCGGTCACCGCGTCAGCGCTGGTTTGACCCTGCGCATCGAGATCCTGAAGCGGAATCCTCACCATTGACGCACCCGCTTTCGCAGCGAGGACCGCCTGCGCTCCATTGAAAACAAAGTTCGCGCAGATATCGACACCTTCGAGACTCAGGCGATGCATTGGCTCGACGGCGTCTTCGACGAGCGGAAGCTGAATGACGAGATGATCCGATATGCGCGCGAGCTCGCGTGCTTCCCGATACATCTCTTCACCACTTATCGCAGCGACGTTGACGCAGATGGGAATCGCAAATTCGCGCGCGACAGTTTCGATCAGCTCGCGGCCTTCTGCTGAGGAGCTGCCGGTATAAAGTGAATCCGATACAACCAGGCCATCGGCGAACCCTGCAGAAACGGCCTGGCGTATCTCGTCAATCGAAACACTTTCGATGAAGATGTTCATGCACTCACCAGATAAAGTTCTCTCGGATATTCTACCGTTTCGAGGTACAGCCCGTGCGCGGGCGCAGGCGGAGAAACCTCGTGATTTTCTTCTGCGTCGAGCAGCCGCTCGATTACATCACTTTGGCGACGCCCTGAAGCTACATCGAGCATTGTGCCAACAAGAAATCTGACCATGTGATGGAGAAACCGGTTGGCCTTCACGACATATGCGAGGCCACCCGTGCGTTGGACCCATTCGGACTGCTGAACGATGCAATGATGATCGTCGGTCTCGGGAGCGGTCCCTTTTACGGCAAACCCGCGGAAGCTGTGATCGCCTGTAAAAAGTCTGGCACAGTGATCCAGGAGGCCGGGATCGAGCGTCCGGCCGAATGCGAGCTCGCGCCCGGAACGGAAGGGACTGTGGGCATCCTCACCGATTCCGACCAGATACCGATAAGATCTCGACACCGCGCTATAGCGCGCATGGAATTCCGCTTTCATCTCGTGCGAGGCCGCGATCCACACATCCTTCGGGAGCACCGCATTGAGTGCGCGTCGAACTGTGTGCGGCGTCCATTTATCCGGGACGTTTAATCCGGCCGCCTGGCCAAGCGCGTGAACTCCTGCGTCGGTCCTGCCTGCACCAACGACGGCGACATGGGTCCCGCAAAGGCGCTGCATCGCGTCTTCGAGCACTCCTTGAACCGTCCTCTCATCGGGTTGGCGCTGCCAGCCTGCGAACCGAGCTCCATCATATTGAATTACGAGCTGCAGCGTTCGCATTTCCATTGCTGAAATTATCGTCCCGCAGTCGGTGCGGCAAACATCGGCGCTCCCGGCGTTGACTTTGGCGAAGTCGCGAGTCAAACTCGGTGACGGCATCCGACATTCGCATAAATCATGGCCCCTCGAACTCTCGCTACACTCGCCACCGTGCTCTCGAATGCACGAGACGCCGATGCGGCCCTGACGCTTCTGCAGCACGAGGCAGCAGATATCGACAGAGGCGCGCAGCTCGCCCTCTTTGTCTGCGACTCGCGGAGGCAGCTCATCACGGAGCGGTTGAACCCGACCAGCGACACGGTCACCCGCATTCCTCTGAACGTCTCGATCGATCACCTGCCGGCGCCGATTCGTCGCGCATTGAACTCTGGTTCCGCGGTCGCCGATTTCGGCGCGGAGTCAGAGGACTACATGAAGCTCCTCGGCGTAAATCCGATGCAGCAGGGTGGAGTGCTTTCCGTTCGCGGCCTCACTCTCGATGGAGAGCTGGCAGGTTTCATCGCGCTTTACGAGCCGAGAAAAAGATTCGGACCGCGAGTGGTCGAGCGGCTCGCTCCCGCTCTCGACCTGTTCGCGCTCGCCTTCGAGAGAATCGCCGAACATGAGGCGCGATTCGAAGCAGTTCGCACGCTCGAGGAGCTGACGCGAAACATTCACTCCGAATACAATCGCGCGGTCAAGCAATTGAAGGCCGAGCTTGAAGATGCGCGCAACGCGATCGCGTCTCCAGGCGAGCGCGATGCGATGAAGATCGCGGAGCTCGAGCGATTGATTCACGACGCGAACGACGAGATCCATAGACGTGCGGAGCGGCTCAACGCCGTCGAGGATCAGGTATCGCAGGCCGTGGGGAAATTGCAGCAGGCACACATTGATCTGCACTCGCAGTCGGAGCTCGCGCGCAATCGCGAAGCCCTGCTATACCAGATCGAAAAAACGTTGAACGATGCGAACGGCTCATCACCCGAGGAGACGCTCGAGAAGGTGAAAGCGCTCGTCGCTTCACGCAGCTGAACGCATCATGACGTCGCCCGCAGTTCCTTCCGCTCTCCAGAGCGCCATAACGAAGCTTGCCCATCATCAGACACTTTCTGCTGAGGACGCAGCAGAGGCATTCGGCGTGATCATGCGCGGCGAAGCGAGCGCGATTCAGATCGCGGCGATGCTCGCCGCTCTTCGCGTCAGAGGAGAGACAGCCGAAATAGTCGCGGGGGTTGTTCGCGCGCTTCGCGAAGTGATGGTAAAGCTGCCCGCATCGAATCCGGACGAGCTCGTCGATACCTGCGGTACCGGCGGCGGCGCGGTTACGACCTTCAACATTTCCACAGCGGCAGCGCTGCTCGCTGCAGGCGCAGGAGTGCGCATTGCCAAGCACGGCAATCGCTCCTTCACTTCGCGGTGTGGCAGTGCCGATGTTCTCGAGGCGCTCGGAGTGAAAATCGATGCTCCGCTCGAGACAATGGAGAGCGCTCTCGAAAAAGCGGGAATCGTCTTCATGTACGCGCCGATGATGCATCCGGCAATGAAGCATGTCGGTCCAATCAGGCGGGAGCTTGGCATCCCGACGGTCATGAACATCGTCGGCCCGCTCGCAAATCCCGCAGGTGCTGCAAGACAGGTTGTTGGCGTTGCAGACGACTATCGCGTTCCCATTCTCGCTGGCGCGCTCGCCGAGCTCGGATCGATCCATACGATGGTGGTGCATGGAGCACCCGGGCTCGACGAGATCTCGCCGATCGGCCCGACGAGAATCGTCGAGATCAGAAACGGCTCGACTTCCGAATGGACTCTGGATCCGTCCGACTTTGGACTCGCGCGCGGAAGTGCGGAGGAGCTCGCGGGCGGAGGCCCTGAGGACAACGCACGCATCATCACTGAGACGCTCGGCGGCGGCGGAACAGAGGCGGGAAGGGCAGCGGTCATACTCAATGCCGCGGCAGCGATTTACCTCAGCGGAAAGACAAGCTCGTACAAAGACGCTGTAGATGCAGCAAAAAGCGCGTTGATCAACCATGAAGGGATCAACGCGCTCGAGAGACTACGAAAAGCTTACGCCGCTTAGCAGCGCCGCAGTACTCCTACGACTATTCCCTGGATCGAGATGTCGTTTTCATGAACGTAGATCGGCGCCATGGTCTCGTTTGCCGGCTGCAGCCTGATGCGTCCGTCTTTTTCGCGATAAAGCTTCTTGACCGTGGCCGATGAATTGTCGATGAGCGCGATTACCATTTCGCCATTATCAGCGGTCTGGCGCTCATTCACGATCACGAAGTCTCCGTCGCGGATCTGCTCATCGATCATCGAGTTTCCGCGAACACGCAAGACATAGTGATTACCGCGGCCGCGGGTGAAATCATCGGGAACGGAAATCATTTCCTGCGACTGGATCGCCTCGATTGGCATACCGGCGGCGACGGTTCCCATAAGAGGAAGCTGAAGCGCGCGCGGATAAATGTCCGAGGGCAGCACCTCGATTGCGCGGCTCTCGTTGTATTCGCGCTTGATGTAGCCCTTGCGCTCGAGGTTGCTGAGGTGTTCGTGCACCGTTGCGAGCGAGCTGTACCCGAAGCGGTTCGCGATCTCCTCGAAGCTGGGTGCGTACCCATTCTCCGCCGAGTAATCGGTGAGGTAGGTCAGTATTTCGCGCTGGCGCTTGGTGAGCGACATATCTTTCCCGTGATGAAGGGTCGTATCTAAATACTGCGGCAGACCGAACATTTGCCGAATTCAAAGATTATCCGAACAGCTCCCGAAACGCAAGAAGAAAAGGGCTGGAATCCGCCATCCGGCACTTTAGGGGAGCTTGTAGCTGCAGCACACCGGAGGTCGGAGCAGCTGAATCCGGATCATGACTTCGGGCGAATCACACGCGACCGCCGAGGAATCGTTTCGCTGGAATCGGCGCTTCGAGGAGAGGCAGTCGCAATTATCGCTGAAATAAAGCGCAGCTCGCCATCGAAAGGGTCGATCAATCCCCAGTTGGATAGCTCGGCCCAGGCGGCCGCGTATGAGACAGGCGGAGCAAGCGCGATTTCGGTGCTGACGGAGCCGGATCGGTTTGGCGGAAGCGATGAGGACATTGTGAGAGCGAAGGCAGGCGCTGCGCTGCCGATCCTGAAGAAGGATTTTCACGTCACGCCTCGGCAACTTGCGCACGCTGCAGGCCTTGGTGTTTCCGCCGCGCTGGTAATTGTCAGGGCGTTGTCGCCGGAAAATCTCGCGAGTCTTGCTGCTACTGCGCGCGAAGTCGATCTCGAGCTCGTGTTTGAGGTGCGAGATGAACGGGAGCTGGATCGCGCCCTGTCGGTCGACGCAAGGATGATCGGCGTGAACAATCGGAATCTCGAAACTCTCGAGGTTCATCCGGATACGGTTTCCCGGATCGTCCCATTGATTCCGAGTGACCGCATCGCGATTGCAGAAAGCGGCTACACGGACCGTGCGAGTATCGAAAGCGCGGCGGATGCGGGCGCAGACGCTGTATTGATTGGATCATACGTATCGGCCTCTCGTGATCCTGCGTCTGCGGTAACATCGATCGCGTCGATTCCAAGAATTCGGCGGGGCTGACGCAGGTGACGAAGATAAAGTTCTGCGGGCTCGCACGTCCTGAGGATGCAGTGCAGGCAGCGGCACTCGGCGCGTTTTACGGCGGCGCGATCCTTACTGAAAGCCCGCGACAAGTGACCCCGGCACATGCGCGCGAAGTGTTCAATGCCGCGCCCTCACTCACGCGGGTCGGAGTAGTAGGCCGGGATTCCATCTCGCGATTACTGCGAATGGCAGATGAAGCTCAGCTCGACGTGCTCCAGGTCCACGCGCATCTCACTCCGAATGAGCACGCTGCACTGCGTGCCGAATTTGACGGTGCCATCTGGTCAGTTATCGGTATCGATGCCGAAAGCGGAAATCCGGCCGCCGACTGGAAGGCGATCGCCGATTTGTCGGATGCAATTCTTCTCGACACATCGGCTCGCGGGAGGTCAGGTGGAACGGGACGCTCGTTCAACTGGGAGAAGGCACAGCCACTTGTCCATTCGATATCGCAGGAGCTTTCGGTAGTGCTTGCAGGCGGACTGAATCCGGAGAATGTCGCAGACGCTGTCCGAATCCTGCATCCCGCAGTCGTGGACGTCTCGTCAGGTGTCGAAGTCGAGCCTGGAAAAAAATCCGCGGAAAAGATGGCTTCTTTTGCCCAAGCGGTGGCTTCTGCGTCTATAGTATGACCGGCGCTTTTGGTCACAAATCAACGAAATGAACTCAATTACCCGGAACGACCGATTTGGCGAGTTCGGGGGACGCTACGTTCCCGAGACTCTTATTCCCGCGCTCGACGAGCTCGACGCGGCGTTTGCGAGCGCGATGGAGGATGACTCGTTCGTCCACGCGATCGACGAGATGCTCAACACGTACGTTGGCCGCCCATCGGCTTTGAGCACTGCGCCGCGACTCTCGGAGCAGATCGGGGCGCGGGTCTATCTCAAGCGCGAAGATCTCAATCACACCGGCGCCCACAAGATCAACAACACGGTGGGCCAGGCGATGCTTGCGATGCGCATGGGCAAGCGCCGCATCATCGCCGAGACTGGTGCAGGGCAGCATGGAGTTGCAACGGCAACAGTGTGCGCGCGGTTTGGACTGGACTGCACCGTGTACATGGGCGAGGAGGATATCCGCCGCCAGTCGCTCAACGTGTATCGCATGAAGCTGATGGGCGCCAAGGTTGTACCTGTAGGCTCAGGCACGCGGACGCTCAAGGATGCGACGAGTGAAGCGATTCGCGACTGGGTGACGAACGTGAACGACAGCTACTACATCATCGGCTCCGTTGTTGGACCTGCGCCATATC
>DASUXX010000108.1:0-5955 GCA_036377755.1 Gemmatimonadaceae bacterium | reverse complement strand
GACATACGCGACCTCGTAAAAGGCAGTGAGCTCAAGCTCGACGCTGTGAAAGCGGTCGTTATCGCGTGGGCAGATGAGATTCTCAGCTCAGGTCAGGATGAGGTCGAGGCGCTCGAGCTCGTCATGAATGAGCTGCCAAAGGACGCAGCGCGAATCGTCGTCACGAGCCGCAGTGAAGGCCGAGTGAACGCGTTCGCGGAGCGATATCTGAGACGGGCGCGGCGCGAAGTCACAGAGGAAGTGGCCGAAGAAGGCGACGCGACATCCGTGCAGTATGTGACGGTTACGAGCGCAACGCGCGCGACTGGCCTGCGTCGTCTGCTGGATGACATGGATCCGCCCTCGGCTGCAATCATCGTTTCTACGGAACCATCGCACGATGAAGCAACGAATCTCCTGAAACTTCTTGGGTATTCGGAAGACGACGCATCGGTGCGGGTATCGCGGGGAAGTATCGACCCCGGCACCCACGCGGTGATTTTTTACGACCCTGCCTCACCTGCGGAGCTCGCGAATGCGGCGAAGGCTGCTCCCGTTTCGCTCGTTGCACTTGTCGATACCCGCGAGCTCGCTGCTCTCAAGCGCGTGCCCGGAGTGACCGTAAGACCATTTACGCTCAGTGCTCCATGGAATGCTGCGCGCCAGCGTGAAGAAGCAATGCGCCGCGAGGTTACAGCGATTCTCGATCAGGGAATCGCTTCGCGTGAGATGCAGGCACTCGAGCCGCTGCTGGAGCGATACGATGGAATCGAGATCGCAGCAGCAGCACTGAGATTGCTGGAGAGGGAGAGGACACTGAGACAGGCGAGCGATGAAGCGCGCGCAATTCAGCCGCCGCGCGGCTTTGCGGACCGCCGTCCTTTCAGCGCACGCGAATCGCGAGGCGGTTTCCGAGACTCGAGAGAAGGAAGAGAGGCGAGAGGGCCAAGGGAATCTCGCGACGCTCGGGGGCCGCGGGGTCCGCGTGACGGCGGGCGTGGCCGCGAAGGCGGACGTGAAGGCGGACGTGAAGGCGGACGTGAAGGCGGGCGCGACGGGGGACGCGGGGACGACCGGCGCGGCGGAGGATTTCGCAAAGGACCGAGGCGCGACCCGAGATGAGCCAATCGTTTCATCAGACCGGTGGATGGATCGAAGTCATCGCCGGCGTGATGTTTTCCGGTAAAAGTGAAGAGCTCATCAGGCGGGTTCGCCGCGCAATCATCGCGCGAAAGCGCGTGCAGGTTTTCAAGTCGCACCTCGATGCGCGGTATGCAGGCATTTACAGCGTATCCAGTCACGATGGGCGAACCGTAGAAGCGATACCGGCGGACAATGCTGCGCAGATCGCAGTGCGCGTCGATCCAATGGCGCATGTAATCGCGATCGACGAAGCGCAGTTTCTGGACGAGGCGATCATCCCGCTCGTGACATCACTTGCAGGGCGCGGCAGGCGGGTGATCTGCGCGGGGACTGATACGGATTTTCGCGGCGAGCCGTTCGGACCAATGCCTTCTCTGATGGCGGTCGCAGAAGTGGTGGACAAGCTGCACGCGATCTGTGTCCTGTGCGGCGGGCCTGCGAGCCGGAACCAGAGATTGATCGGTGGTCAGCCCGCTCCGTACGATTCACCAACCATCATGGTCGGCAGCACGGAATCGTACGAGGCCCGCTGCCGCATGTGCTTCTCGGCGCCGAGAAAAGACGCGAGCCAGGCTACGCTTCTTTAGAAGATGGCGTGGGTCTACCTGGTGATAGCAGGCCTTCTCGAGACCGGTTGGGCGATCGGTCTCAAGTACACCGATGGCTTCACCCGTCCCGTCCCGAGCATCCTTACGATTATCGCGATTGCGGCGAGCATGATCCTGCTCGCGATCGCAGCTCGAACGATTCCGATAGGGACTGCGTATGCTATCTGGGTGGGGATCGGCGCCGTCGGGGCGGTAGTGCTCGGAATCATACTTTTCGATGAGCCTCGGGATCTCGCCAGAATGCTGTTCGTAGGGCTGCTGATTGTGTCGTTGATTGGTCTAAAGCTTACTACGCGGATATAGGACCGAACTGCAACTGAACTCGGCCGAGTTCTGTTGTTTTTGTCCCAAGTCCGGGGACGCGGCATATTAATTGTGTGCCTGCCACCAAATTGGCGTACGTTAGACAGGCCTCAACACGAGAGACATGCGACTCATAGGTCTTACCGGGAACATTGCCAGCGGCAAGTCCACCGTCGCTGATCTTTTCGCCGACCGTGGCGCAAGGATCATCGATGCGGATGCGCTCGCGCGGGAAGCAGTGATGAAAGGAAGTCCTGCGCTGGAGTCGATAGTGGCACGCTGGGGAGAAGAGATTCTTGACGGCGAGGGCAACCTCGACCGCGCTGCGCTCAGACACAAAGTCTTCGCTGACCAGTCTGACCTCGATGCGCTGAATGAAATCGTGCATCCCGAAGTGATGCGTCGGCGCGCGGGAGAAATTGCGGCAGCTCGCGCACGGGGAGACAAAGTCGTCGTCTGCGTGATACCGCTTCTGTTCGAGCGCCATCTTGCCGATGATTTCGACACAATCATACTCGTCGACGCTCCGCGCTCGGTGCGACTCGATCGAATAGTGCGCACTCGCGGCATCGACGAAGCGGAGGCGATGAAAATGATCGCCGCGCAGATGCCCGCAGATCTCAAGCGTGCGCGCGCCGACTATGTCATTGAAAATGAAGGAACTCTCGAAGCGCTGGAGGCGGAAGTCGATCGCGTGTGGCAGGAGATTGCGGGCGACAGCGTAGGCACGCTCACAGCGAACGCCGGCTGATTAATTTCAGCGTCGGACTTCATGCAATCAAACGAGGTGTGAATTGGCGAACATTCCAGGCGACCTGCGTTACACCGAAGAGCACGAGTACGTGCGGAGCACCGGTGACGGGATCGTTGAAGTAGGTATTACCGATTATGCGCAGGGCGAGCTGGGCGATGTCGTCTACGTCGAGCTCCCCTCAGTCGGCACCAAGCTCGGCAAGCACGATGTATTCGGCACAATCGAAGCTGTGAAGGCGGTGTCCGAGCTTTTCTCGCCGATCGCCGGAGAAGTCGTCGAGATCAACTCGCGGCTCGACGGTGAGCCCGCGCTTGTGAACAGTGATCCGTACGGGGCAGGATGGATGATACGGATCAAGGCAGATGATGCATCAGCTGTCGATTCGCTGATGGATGCCGGCTCCTACGAAAAGCATCTGGGATAACTCTTAAAAACGAAACGCCAGTCGTCAGACTCCAGACTCCAGTTTTTCAAGACTGGGGACTGAAGTCTCGCGACCGGCGTCTCGTTTTTTTTACAAGCCAGCTATCTCATCGCGTCCTTAAAAGAGACGCCAGCCCTGAATCCCGGAATCTTCCGGGCTTTCACCTTCACGGTCTTCCCTGTGAAGACAGAGTTCACATCGCGAGCCTTGTGATTTCTCCGGTCGAATGTTCCGAAGCCGGCGATAGTGACTTTACCACCCTTCTTGATCTGCCTCGATATCACGCCGTCTTCAGGATCGAAGATGGCATCGACGACGCGCTTCACGTACGTGGGACGAAGCTTTGTCTGTTTCTGTAGAGCTTCCAGCATTTCGGCCTTGTTCATACCGGCTCCTGGCTCAGATGTCAGCGGATAATCACGCTTTGTGACACGGCAAAATTATCGTTCATTTACTCCGCCGCAACGCTCAATATTGGAGAATCTGCATATGCGTCGGTCGGAGGGCACGAGCAAACGAGATTTCTGTCGCCATAAGCGCTCTCAACCCGGGCCACCGCCGGCCAGAATTTGTAGTCCCTGCTCCACGCTGCCGGATAGGCTGCGCGCTCGCGCCCATACGGGTGCGACCATGTATCTGCAGTGACACGCCGCTGCGTGTGTGGAGAATTCTTGAGAAGGTTGTCCTTGCGGTCTGCCTTCCCTTCTTCGATCTCCCGAATCTCTTCGCGAATTGAGATCATCGCATCGCAGAATCGATCCAGCTCGGCAAGCGATTCACTTTCAGTCGGCTCGATCATCAGCGTTCCCGCCACCGGGAACGATACGGTCGGAGCGTGGAAGCCATAATCCATGAGACGCTTCGCGATGTCTTCCACTTCCACACCGCTCGAGCCTTTCACAACTCGCGTATCGACGATGCATTCGTGAGCGACTGTCCCATGTGCTCCCTTATAAAGAACGGGGAAATGAGGATCGAGCCGCTTTGCGATGTAGTTGGCATTCAGGATCGCGACCTTCGTGGCGTGGGTGAGTCCGTCCCCGCCCATGAGACTGATGTACGCCTGCGAGATGGGAAGAATGCTCGCGCTGCCCCACGGAGCAGCCGACACCGCGCCCACAGCCTCGCGTCCTTGCTGGCTCACAACCGCATGACCCGGGAGGAAAGGAACGAGATGCTTTGCCACGCCAATCGGCCCCATCCCCGGTCCCCCACCGCCATGGGGAATGCAGAATGTCTTGTGAAGGTTCAAGTGACACACATCGGCACCGATGTCCGCAGGGCGGCACAGGCCGACCATCGCGTTCATGTTGGCGCCATCCATATAAACCTGGCCGCCGAATTCGTGAACGATGCGGCAGATCTCGACGATGCCTTCTTCGAACACACCGTGCGTTGACGGATATGTGACCATCAGAGCTGCGAGATCATCCTTGTGCGCTTGAGCTTTCGCGCGCAGATCCGCGATGTCGATGTTGCCGCTCGCGTCAGTCTTCACAACTACGACTTTCATTCCCGCCATCACTGCGCTTGCCGGATTGGTTCCGTGCGCCGACTGCGGCGTGAGGCATATATCGCGATGGTTCTCGCCACGTGAAGCGTGATAGGCGTGAATCGCAAGCAATCCAGCGTACTCTCCCTGTGATCCCGCATTCGGCTGCAACGAAACCGCTGCAAAACCGGTGATTGCCGCGAGAGCTGACTCGAGCTCGTCGAACAGCTCGCGATATCCTTCCGTCTGATCCGTGGGTGCGAATGGATGAATCTTCGAGAAGCCGGGCCACGTGATCGGCATCATCTCCGCCGTAGCGTTGAGCTTCATCGTGCACGACCCAAGCGGAATCATCGAATGCACCAGCGAGAGATCGCGGCTCTCCAGCTTGTACATGTAACGCAGCAGCTCTGTCTCCGAACGATGTGAGTTGAAGACCTCGTGCTGCATGAACGGCGTGGTGCGCTTGAAGCGCTCGTCGTAGCGAGGATCCGCAATCGCCGCAACAGTCGAAGGCGTCATGTCATCCTTGCCGCCAAACACTGCGAAGAGATCGGCGAGATCCTTTTCTGATACCGTCTCATCGAGAGCAACGGAGACCGAGTTATCTCCTAGCTGCCTCAGATTGATTCTTCTTTCGACAGCAGCGGCGATAATGTCGCGCGCTGATTTGTCGCCGAGCTCGACTCGGATAGTATCGAAGTAGTCATCATGCGCGATGTCATAACCGAGCTTGCGCAGGCCTTCGGCGAGAACCGTTGCGAACTGGTGCACTCGCGACGCTATGCGTCGCAGACCTTCGGGGCCGTGGTAAACCGCATACATGCTTGCAACGACAGCAAGGAGAACCTGCGCGGTGCAGACGTTGCTCGTCGCTTTCTCCCGGCGGATGTGCTGCTCCCTTGTCTGGAGCGCCATGCGCAAAGCTGGATTCCCGTCTGCATCACGCGAAACGCCGATGATGCGGCCCGGAATCTGGCGCTTGAATTCATCCTTCGTCGCGAAGAATGCTGCGTGCGGACCGCCATAGCCGAGCGGAACGCCAAGCCGCTGCGAATTTCCAACGACGATGTCAGCGCCCCACTCTCCCGGCGGAACGAGAAGTGTGAGTGAGAGAAGATCAGCGGCGACAGTTACGAGTGCGCCGGCCGCGTGAGCCTTGTCGACGACATCGCGATAATCGACGACAGCGCCGTCAGTCGCCGGATACTGGAGAAGCACTCCGAAGACATCGTCACCGAAGCTGTCGGTG
>DASUXX010000107.1:0-3260 GCA_036377755.1 Gemmatimonadaceae bacterium | reverse complement strand
GGCAGGATTATCAGCGCGGGGGAGAACGGAAGCAGCGACGGCCACCACGCCGGCTTCGGTCCGAACCACGCGTTGGGCGAGTCACCGAGCAGAAGCGGAGAATAGAACGGCGAGAGATAATTGCCGTACTCGTAATGCGCGTTCTGGAAGGCAGCCCACGTTGCGTAGACGAGAAAGCTCGAGAGAATGACGAACACCACCGCGGGCTGGATCCACCATGCGTCGCGGCGCATGGTTTCTCCCCATCCGCGGCGTCGAATCTGAACGATGTCGACGCCCATCGACTGCTATTTCTTCTCGTTCTGTGTCTTGTCGGCTACGTAGAGCTCGAGGTAGCCACACTCCTCGCATACGAATGGCATGACGACGAGGCCGGATGCCGTGTTGATGGTTGCGTCGGTCGCGGTGCCCTTGATGGCGACGAGCGCCTTGAGGCTCTCAGTGCGATTCATGCGGGCGTTGGGGTGATTGACGCAGTACCGCTTGCCTTCCTTGATCGGCATGCCCTCTCCTCTGGGTGGATGATTAAAGCGAGGGCGCAAATGTACGATGAAACACGGGCAGCCGCTAACGACAAACTGCAACTGAACTCGGCCTCCTGCTCCCCGGCCACTGGCTTCCGGCTCCCTGCTTTCGCAGGAGGCCGGCGGCTTATGGCTGGAGGCTGGAGGCCGAGTTCAGTTGCAGTCTGGTTTTGTGAAGCGTCCGCTTAGGCCTTGCGTCCGTTCTGTCGCCTGTCCTTCATGCGCTCCTGACGCTTCTTCATCGCGTCTTCGCGCTTCTTCGCAGCGGCATCCCACTTTGCGCGCTGGTCAGCGGTCAGCACTGCACGAATCTCATTCTGCTGCTGCTGGCGAAGAGCCTTTGCACGAGTCTGGAACTGCTCGCGCTGCGCACGGAAGCGGTCACGTGTGACCTTTGACGTATCACCCTTCTCGCGTGCGTTGCGCATCGACTCGAACTGTGCGCGGCCATCTGCACGCAGCTTCTCGAACTGCGGGCGATACTTCTCGTGAATCGTCTTCACGCGCGACTTCTGTGCGTCCGTGAGGTTCAGATCCTTCACGAACTCGCCGCGCTGGCGGCCGAACTCTCCACGCTGTCCGCGCTGCGCACGCATTCCGCGATGCTCGCCGCGCTTTCTTCCGTCGACCTGTCCCTGACGGTCGCCACGCATCCCGCGATGGGCGCTGTCCTTCGGAGCAGGAGTCTGCGCACCGGCATACGCGGCAAACGCAATCGTTGCTACGGCGCTCATAGCAGCCGTTCTGAATTTCACCATCGATCCTCCAGGATCTTTCCTTGTAGTCCGCGCACCCATTGCACGGGACAACATGGTAGACGCGGATTAATGCCCGATGTTAGTGAAATTTTCGGGATTTTTTCGTGGAACTTTGTGACAATCCGACTGTAACAGCGGCTCATTTTGGGCGCGCGGATAACTGCACGGAAACTGGCGGATAAACGACATCTACTGAAGCAGGTCCGAGCGAACCTGGCGCACGAATTTCACGAATAACAACGAATTCGAGCACTTAAACCCCACCTTCGCTTCAGTCCTCGAAAAAAAATATTTTGTTGTGGCTCACTTCCGTGAAGGATGCTCGCGCGGTACGAGCTCCAATTCGTTGTTGTTATTCGTGAAAATTCGTGCGCCAGGTTCGCTCGGACCTGCTTCAGTAGATGTCGTTTATCCGCCAGTTTCCGTGGCAGTTATCCGCGCGCCAATCAACCCGCAGCAGCTTCGGGCACCGCACCGAATCGACGTTCTCTACGCCGGAATTCCTCGACCGCCTCAGCAAGATCGGTCGGCCCGAAGTCAGGCCACATGCGGCGCGTAAAGTAGAGCTCAGCGTACGCGCATTCCCACAGGAGAAAATCGCTCAGGCGCTGCTCACCGCCTGTGCGAATGAGCAAGTCGACATCGCGCGATGGTCCAATTCCGTGATCGACATGGGAAAGGAGCTGCGCGAATTCATCACGGTCAACACACGAATCCGCGGGAATGGTAGCAGGAAGCTTTCGCGCAGCACGAAGAATCGCGTCGCGTGCTGAGTAGTCCACGGCAATTCGAAGATCGAGTGTGCGACCATCACGCGTTGCGTGCTCGGCATTCACGATCGCGCGCTTGAGCTCGTTGGGAATTCGATCGCGGCGGCCGATGATCTTCATTCGAACACCGTTCTGTACGCAGCGTGCAACCTCAGAATGCAGGTATCGGCGGAACAGCCGCATGAGAAGAGCAACTTCGCGCGACGGGCGGCGCCAGTTGTCGGCGCTGAATGCGTACAGCGTGAGAGTGCCAATTCCACAATCAGGCGCGGACTCGACGATCTTCCTAACCTGCCGCGCACCAGCAATGTGTCCCGCTGTCCGAAGCTGGCCGCGAGCTGTCGCCCACCGGCCATTGCCATCCATGATTATCGCGACGTGAATGCCGCGCGGAGAATTCGAGCTCATTGAAGTTCTTTCGTGAGTCTTATCGGTCGCGAGTTGCGCGAATGAGCGCTTCCATGTGATCGAGGTATCGCTCGAGCGCGCGGCGGCCCAGTGCAGTCAGCCTGTACTGCGTCTTGGGCATGCGCCCCTCGAATGACTTCGTGCATGCGATGTACTCTGCCTCTTCGAGCTTGCGCGCGTGCACACTGAGATTTCCATCCGTTGTATTCATGAGCTTCTTGAGGTCGCTGAAGCTCAGCGAATCGTTGACCGCGAGCGCGCTCACGATTCCCAGCCTGAGACGCTCATGTATGAGACGATCGAGCTCCTCCGCCTTTTTGGGCGCAGGCTTCTTGATCGCGGTCCCCTTCATTGGATTATGCGAGCGGGCATCGTCCCGCGCCGCCCCATTCTTAGCCACCGTGACTCCTGGCGATTGGAATTCCGAACGCGATGTGAAGTCCGCCGAACGCGGCGCCCAGCACTGCATGGGTCCACGCAGCCGGCGCAAACAACGCGATGACTCCCGCCGCCATGAAACACAATCCCATCACGGGCACGATCTTCACCGAGAATGCTCCGCCGGCGACAACTCCGGTTCCATATAGAAGGAGCCAGACGCCGGGAATTATCTCGAGCTGCCCTGCCTGATAGAGCACCAGCGTAAGCAGCGCGCCGACGAACATCGGCGGTGAAAAGCTGAGCACGAATTTGCGTCCCGGTCCTGACAGGAGCGGCATCTTTGCCGAGCGTGACTTGCGCACCATTGCCCACATCATGATGAGCGGCGAAAGAACCGCAGCAGCAAGCCAGATGTTGAG
>DASUXX010000106.1:0-3311 GCA_036377755.1 Gemmatimonadaceae bacterium | reverse complement strand
GAGCGTGTCGCCTCGTGTCGCGGTGTCGGGCTTGTGCGTGAATCCGTGAACAACATACTTGTGCGCTTCGATGGAGCGCCGGTTCACTTCACCAAGATCGTGAACCAGAAGCACTCGCTGGCCGGCAACCTCGAAGCTGTGCGGTGACTCGTACAGCTCCATTCCCACGCCGCGAGCTGCCGTCGCCTTCAGCCCTTCAGGATCTCCATCGTTGCGGCCGAAGATTCCGAGAAGCGCAACATTTTTTTCGTTGAAAGGCTCGAGCGCAAATGGCGCGCAATAGTCTCCCGCATGCATCACGAGAGAAACGCCACGCTCGATCATCTTGTCGAGCAGATCATTGATTGCGGGAAGCCTGTCATGACTGTCAGCCATCAATCCAACTTTCACTGCGGCACCCTCCATTCGGGCTCCAGCCGTTCCTTGCGCACCAGATCAGCATACTGTTCCCGCTCGGTTACCACACCGAACTTGCCGCCGCTG
The DNA here is from genome assembly GCA_036377755.1 of Gemmatimonadaceae bacterium. Classification (GTDB taxonomy): domain Bacteria; phylum Gemmatimonadota; class Gemmatimonadetes; order Gemmatimonadales; family Gemmatimonadaceae; genus UBA4720. Next base: position 2,828 of record DASUXX010000106.1, on the reverse strand, counting down.
ACCAGCACCTCAGCCAACCGTGTTCGTGAATTGTAATTCGATGACATCACGAACCCGTACGCGCCTGCGGAGAGCACCGCAATCAGCTCGCCAGGCTGTGCATCGTCGACATTGCGATGAAGTCCGAGGAAATCGCCGCTTTCGCAGACCGGTCCAACGATGTCCGCTATTGTTCGCGCTTCGGTTGCATGGACCGCTTCAATACGATGATACGCATTGTAGTGCGAGGGCCGAATGAGATCGTTCATCCCCGCATCGACGATAAAGAACTCCTTACCGCCGCTTCTCTTTCGATAGAGAACACGCGTAACGAGTGCACCGGCGTTGCCGACAAGAAATCGACCGGGCTCGACAATCACCTTGAGGCCGGTAGGTCCTACCATCCTTTCTACCACATCACCAAATGCATCGACGTCAACCGGATTCTCGGCGTCGTAAGTGACCGCGAGCCCGCCGCCGATGTCGAGATATTGAAGATCCTTTGCACCCGCCGCTTCGATCTCTGTATTGAGCTGAAGCAAGCGGCCAAGTCCGATCTCATAGGGCTCGAACTGTGATATCTGCGAGCCAACGTGCATGTCGAGCCCGATCAGCGCGATGTTCTTCATCTTGAGCGCGCGCTCGGCAACAATCAGGGTCTCGTCGAAAGGAATTCCAAACTTCATTCCCTTCACGCCGGTGCGCGTGTAAGGATGCGGCGTATCGACCATCACTTCAGGATTGACGCGCAAAGCGACCGGCGCACGCTTGCCCATCCTGCCAGCTACGGTGTCGAGAAACGCGAGCTCTTCTTCGGACTCGACGTTTATCATCAGCACTCCGAAGGTCAGGGCTTCCGACATCTCGCGCTCAGTCTTGCCTACTCCGCTGAAGACTATGTCGTTGCCGGAGAATCCTGCCGATTGGGCGCGATACATCTCGCCGCCTGATACGATGTCTACACCGGATCCAAGCTGCCTGAGGATTCCAAGTATCGCGAGGTTCGAATTTGCCTTGACGCTGTAGTGCAGGCGATGCGGAACGCGCGACAGCGCCGCTGAAAGCCGCTGGTACTGCTGTTGGATTGCAGCAGCGCTATAGACGTAGAAGGGAGTTCCAATCGCGTCCGCTATCGCATCGATAGAGACTCCATCGCACGAGAGAACGCCATCTTCGCGGACAAAACCAGCCTGCTCCACTGCTAGTATGCTTTCGCCCACAGCGCCTCGGCGACTGATTTCTCTCCACACTTCAGGCAGCGTGTTGGAGTTTCTGCCGACCTGAACTCTTCGTCTGGCAGGACGCGAATCGTCGCTTTCGTCTCTTCCTTGATCTGCGCCTCGCATGTCTCGCTGCCGCAGAATCCTGCATACACGAAGCCACCTTCGCCGTCCATGATCTCACGAAATCGGTCATACTCCATTCCGCCCCGATGGCTGTTCGCCTCACGCCGCTCAAAAGCGCTCACGAGCATGTCGCTCTGAATGAGATGAAGCAGATCGGCGATGTCTTCGCCGATCGAATCGAGCGTCACTGTCCGCTTCACGCGATTGTCGCGGCGCACCAGCACGCACTGGTTCGAGTCGAGATCGCGCGGACCGAACTCGAGCCGGAGCGGCACACCGCGCATCTCCCACTCGTAGTACTTGGCCCCTGGCTTCATTCCTTCCCGATCGTCGAGCTGAACGCGAAGCTTTCCTGTTTTGCGGCGCTCCCACGCGTTGAGCGTCGCCGCGATGTTGTTCGCAGCTTCGAGAACGCGCGCCTTTTCGTCATCCGATTTCCATATTGGAACAATCACGAGCTCCGTCGGCGCGAGAAGCGGCGGGACTTTCAAACCGTAATCGTCGCCGTGAGTCATCACGAGTCCGCCGATGAGACGTGTCGAAACTCCCCAGCTCGTATTCCACGCGAACTCGGTTCCGCCTTGCTCGGTCTGATACTTGAGGTCGAATGCCTTGGCGAAGTTCTGGCCAAGATTGTGTGACGTGCCCGCCTGGAGCGCTTTGTTGTCCTGCATCATAGCTTCGCACGAATATGTTCGCAGCGCTCCCGCGAATTTCTCCGATGCGGTCTTGATGCCAGTGATTACCGGCATTGCCATCCAGGCTTCCATGAAATCGCGATAGACGCCGAGCATCTGGCGTGCTTCCTCTTCGGCCTCGGCTTCACTGGCGTGAGCGGTGTGTCCTTCCTGCCACAGGAACTCGAGAGTTCGCAGGAAGAGTCGCGTGCGCATTTCCCAGCGGACAACGTTCGCCCATTGATTGATCAGCAACGGCAAGTCGCGATAGCTCTGTACCCACTTGGCGAACATCGCGTAGATGATTGTTTCCGACGTCGGACGAATCACCAGGGGCTCATCGAGCTTCTTTCCACCGCCATGGGTAACGACGGCGGTTTCAGGAGCGAAGCCTTCGACATGCTCGGCTTCCTTGTGCATGAAGCTCTCAGGAATGAGCAGCGGGAAGTACGCGTTCTGGTGACCGGTATCCTTGAACATGAAATCGAGCTGGCGCTGCATGCGCTCCCAGATTCCATAACCACGCGGACGGATCACCATGCATCCACGGACGGGCGAGTAATCTGCGAGCTCAGCCCGGAGCACAGTTTCGTTGTACCACGCGCTGAAATCGTCAGAGCGTTTGGTCAGCTTCTTGTCGTCGGCCATCGTCTTTCTATCTGGGTGAGTTGATCAGTTCATCGAGTGAGACTTTCTGCTCCGTTCCTGCTTCTAGATCCTTTACTGTTACTTCGCCTTGCTCGTAACCTTCGCGCTTGATGATAACAGCCTTGCGCGCCCCGGCCGATGATGCTGCCTTGAGCTGCCGTGAAAGCTGTTGCGGCTT
>DASUXX010000105.1:0-4945 GCA_036377755.1 Gemmatimonadaceae bacterium | reverse complement strand
CCCACGACCCTCCGTTACCCTCGGCGACTCCCGACCGTCCTCTGATGTAGCACGATTTTCCCTATTTCGGAGCCATCAGAATGCGGGTTTCCCGGGTCGTTTTCTCAGTTGCGCTAACCACCGTCATCACCGCCGGAGCTGCGATGTCGCAAACTCCGGCTGCACCGCCTAAACCAACCGGCCAGAAGCCAGGTCCGACGCTCACACAGGTCAAGGCCGGGCCCAACGAGGTCGTTCACGTTGTAAAGCGCGGCGATACGCTCTGGGATCTTGCAAAAGCATATCTCAAGAACCCCTTCCGCTGGCCCGAAGTGTTCCAGCGGAATACAGATATCGTCGAGAATCCGCACTGGATTTATCCCGGCGAAACCATCCGCATTCCCGCGAGCGAAGTGAAACCTGAAGTGCTCGCAAAGATTGCGACCAAGCCGGCTCCGACTACGGACAGAACGGTCTTCTCGACGTTGCCGCCCGGTTCCGCCTCGGACCGCATTGGATCGAATGGGGAAGTACTCGGACGCGAATATCAGGGCGGTGTTCCCCGCGGGGAAATCGAAGCCGCTCCCTTTGCCCTGAAACTCGGCGGACCGTCCAATAAGGGTCAGCTCGTTGCCGCCTATGATCGTCCTGGAATCGACGCAGCCGCAGGCGACCGTCGCTTCCAGCTGCACGACCGGATCTTCCTCAACGCACCCAGGGGTGTAGGTGGAGCGCCCGGTGATCTGCTTCTTGTGTATCGCCTTGGACCACAGATCACTGAGAATTCACAACTCGTTATTCCGACGGGAATCGTTCGTGTCGAGTCGTCCGCAGCGGGTCAGCCTTCAATTGGCCGCGTTGTCCGCCAGTTCGGTGAGATCACACTCGAGCAGTCGGTGATTCCGCTCGAGTCGATCCCGCCCTCGGTTGGAATGCCATCGCCCGTATCGCCGGGGCCTGAAGAAAAAGTCATTTACGTTGCAGGTGACCCGGTTCTGCCCTCCCTGCAGAATTATGTGCTGCTCTCCGCGAAATCCGCTAACGGCGTGCGGGTAGGTGACCAGTTCACGCTCATCGACAACAGCGTAGACCACAAGCATCCGTCTCCGCCGGTACCCGCTGCGACGGCTGAAGTAGTGCGTGTGACGCCGTATGCGGTGACCGCGATCGTGGTCGATCACGACCAGCCACGCATTTACGCAGGCATGCTTGCCCGGCTGAGCGCTCGCGCTCCCTGATTTCAGGGTCGATTTTCTGATGACCGAGGGGTGAGCGGAGTTTAGATTTCGAGCGATCATGATTGTGGTCGCTCACTTCGTCGCGATATCGTTTTACATAGCGGCGGCGGCGCTTGCAGCGCTGCCGTTTGCGCGCCGCGTAAACGCGCCAGTCAATGGTGTGATTGCGGCCCTTGCGCTCGGCCTTGCCTCACATGCTGCAGCCCTTCTCGCACTTGCTCGCGAGGCTGGTTCGGGCTCACTCACTGGCCTCGGCCCTGCGCTGAGCTTTGCGGGCTTCGTTCTCGCGCTGTCGCTGCTTCTTGTCGAAGCGTTTGCGCGCGAGGTCAGCGTGGCGCTCATCGCTGCTCCACTCGCGGCGCTGATGGCGATAATAGCAAACGTCTTCGGTCTGCACCCCATCATGGATCCTCAAGGGTCACGTGCAGTGTGGCTGGTGATGCACATCGTGCTGAGCTTTGTTGGAATGGCGGCATATGCGACTGCTGCCGCAGCGGGGACAATGTATCTGATTGCCCACCGCGACTTAAAGTCCGCGCGATTCGGCGCGATCTTCAGATTCTTCCCGCCTCTGAGTACACTCGATCGCGTCAATCACTTCGCGTCGATCGCGGGATTTCTTGGCCTCACGACGGGGCTCGCGCTTGCAGCAGCGTATTCAATTGCATACCGCACGGTCGTTCTGCCTCAGCTCGTGTGGGGACTTGGCGCGTGGATCTGCATCGGCGCACTCGCATTAGGCCGCCTTCTCAGGAATCTGCATTCACGCCGTGCAGCCGTACTCTCGGCGATCACTTTCGCCAGCGTGATGCTGATGTACGTCGTGTTCAGAGTCTCGACACTCAACAGGGGACAATTCCTCTGAGCGCGCTGCCGATTGCGGTCAATGGCGAGCGCATCACGGCGATTGTCATCGGCGGGGGCACGGTTGCAAGCCGCAAGGCCCTTGCTCTGCTCGAATCCGGCGCGCGTGTGCGAGTGATTGCTCCTGAAATCTCCGGCGAGCTGATCGCATGTGCGTCGCGCAACGCGCGACTCTTTCTTGCTCAGCGCGAGTATGCGGGCACTGCCGATCTCGAGGATGCCGATCTCGTCATCGCTGCAACGAGCTCGCCCGATCTCAACAGGAAAATCGCCGAGGATGCGCGGCGGCTGCATCGTCTTGTGAATGACGTGAGCGACGGGACCGATGGCACGTTCACATCAATGGCACTACACCGTGCCGGTCGACTCACGATTGGTGTCTCAGCCGGTGGTGTTCCAACTGAGGCCGCACGAGTTCGCGATGAGATCGCCCGAATGTTTGACTCCGAGTATGCATCTGCACTGGAGACACTTGCATCTGCGCGCCGCAATTCGAAGGAGGCACGCGCTTAGTGCCTTTGATCGTCGCAGGCGTGAACCATCGCTCGGCTCCAATCGAGATTCGCGAAAAGCTCGCATACAACGGCAGCGAGCAGCGGCAGCTCCTGAATGACCTGAGATCGCGCGCGACTCTCACTGAAGCTGCGCTCTTGTCGACGTGCAATCGCACGGAAGCGTATTTCGTCGATGCAGAAGACACAGTCGCGCCAGTCGCGGATGCGTTCTCCGCAAAGCTCGGCGAAGATGTCACTCCGTATCTCTACGTGCGGCACGATCGCGATGCGGTTGCCAACCTCTTCCGCGTTGCATCGGGCATGGACTCCATGATCCTGGGCGAAGCGCAGATACAGGGTCAGGTTCGCGATGCATGGGAGAGCTCGCGTGAAACAGCCGGGGCAGCACTCAACAGGCTGTTTCAGCACGCTCACCTCGCAGGCGCACGCGTCCGCGAGGAGACGGGAATCGGCCGCGGTGCTGCGTCTGTCAGCTCCGCTGCGGTGCAGCTCGCGCGAAAGATTTTCGGCTCGCTCAACGGACGGAAGGCGATGGTGCTCGGTGCAGGTGACGTTGCCGCGTTAGCGCTCGAGTGCCTCAGGGCTGAAGGCGTGCGTGTCGCAATCGTAGCGAATCGCACTTACGAAAAAGCTGAAGCGCTCGCGCGCGAGCACAATGCGATCGCGATCCGTTACGAGGAGTGCTGGCCGAAGCTTGCAGAAGTCGACCTGCTTGTGTGCTCGACGGCATCCCCACGGCCTGTCGTTCGTGCCGAAGACGTGGCGAAACCAATGCGGGCGAGAGGCGACCAGCCGCTTTGCATTCTGGACATTGCGCTTCCGCGCGATGTCGAAGCAAACGTTGGCGAGCTGGACAATGTCTTCCTATACGATCTCGACGATCTCAAAGCGGCGGCTGCCGCTAATCTCGACAGCAGACGCGAGGATCTGCCGGCAGCCGATGCGATCATTTCGTTCGAGGTCGAAAAATACTGGCAGTGGCTGGCAGGACTTGCTGCAGTGCCTGTCGTTACTGAGTTCCGGAGTCATATGGACCGCGTGCGTGAGGAGGAGCTGCATCTCGCGCTGCGCAGAATCGAAGGTCTCAGCGATGAGCAGGTAAAGGGGCTCGAGAGCTTCTCGAGATCCCTCATGAACAAATTTCTTCACGAGCCGAGCGTGCGGCTGCGCGCAGCGGCGGCAAATGGCAGGGGGTTGGGAGTGGTCGACGTAGCCAGGTACCTGTTTGCACTCGAGCGCGAGTCCGAGCCCGCTGCTGATTCTGACGGAGGGACGTCATGACGCGGCGCGCACTCGTCACTGGCGGCGCCGGCTTCATTGGCTCGCACGTCGCCGATCTCTTTCTCGAGGAAGGCTACGAAGTCGAGATCATCGACGACCTGTCCAGCGGCAACCGGGCGAATCTTCCCGGGAACGCGAAGTTCCATGAGGCAAGTGTCGCGTCGCCTGAGGTGCGGCAGATCATCCTCGACGGAAACTTTGACGTAATCGTTCACCTTGCCGCTCAGATCGATGTAAGAAAAAGCGTCGCGGATCCAGTGTTCGATGCGACGACGAATATCATCGGCACGCTGAATATCCTCGAGGCAGTGAAGCAGAGCGGGAAAAGAACCCGCGTTGCGTTTACGTCGACAGGCGGTGCCATTTACGGTGATTTCAACACGCCGCCTAACGTCGAGATTTTTCCGAAAGATCCTGAGTCGCCTTACGCAATCTCGAAACTCTCTGCCGAGTATTATCTCGCGTACTACGGCCGGCTTCACGGCATCGAGCACGCGGCGATGCGATTCGGAAACGTGTACGGTCCGCGGCAGGACCCGCACGGCGAAGCCGGCGTGGTGGCAATATTCTGCAATCGCATTCTCGACGGCAAGCCGCTGACGATTTTCGGAGATGGACTGCAGACGCGCGACTATGTCTATGTCGGTGACGTCGCTCGCGCAGTGTACCTCGGCGCTACGCTCGAGCTTCCTCCCGCTGAGCGCGTCGATGCGCGTGCATTCAACGTCGGAACAGGAGTGGGAACATCGGTGATCGATCTCGCAAAGCTTCTTCAGGTAGCAGCAGGCAGTGATGCGGAAATCGTTTTTGCCCCGAAGCGCCCTGGCGAGCAGCAGGAAAGTTTCCTCGACGCATCGAAGGCAAGAAACCTTCTCGGGTGGGAGCCGAAGGTCACCCTGGCTGAAGGGCTCGCGAAGACGTTCGCATGGTCGGAGGCTCAGCACCCGGTGTCACGCGCGTGACGGGTTTGCTCATGCAGATCGGCGCTGCAGTGCCATCATCCCCGATGGAGCTCGTGAAGGAATCGAGCGGTGAGACAAAGGTCGTGCTCATCATCCTTGCGATTCT